>QHNU01000256.1:6726-10402 GCA_003218525.1 Verrucomicrobiota bacterium | reverse complement strand
CACGCAAGATGAAGTTTTTGAGACGCCGTTCTCGACTAAGGCGGCGGAGGATGCGCGACGATTCACGACCAGCCCGACGTTCAAAGCCGAACTGGCGTCCGATGCTGGACTGGCGTCCAAAGGAGGACTCGCGTCCCAATCGGGCCTGACATCCAAGGCCGAGCCGATGAAGGTTGCTCCGGTGGCTCCGTTAGCGACGGAAATTACAAAGAAACCAGCGGAAGACTCGCAGGTAAAAGACGAGCCCGGCCTGCCATCTAAGGCCGAGGCAATAGAGGTTGCCCCGGTGGCTCCGTTAGCGAGGGAAACTTCAGAGAAACCAGCGGAAGAACCACAAATAAAAGGCGAATGGGCCGAGCTGCCGAAAGTGTACGCGGCGAAGATCGAGCTGGCGGGCGCGGCAGTGTCAGTCCCGATCGACGCTCTGGCAAAGGCAGCTGTTCCCAGATTCGACGCGAAGGACGCTGTGGCCAAAGCGAGCGCGCTGCCCGGGGTTCGATCATGCGGCATTATTTTCGCCGATGGGCTGAGCATCGCCGGCAATATTCCAGCAGAAATGCACGTCGATGGCTTGAGCGCGATGGCACCAACGTTGCTCAAGAAACTGGAGAAACATATGCTGGAAACGCAACTCGGAGCGCTCACTTGCCTAACTGTTTACGGCGAAAAGGCGCCCATGACCTTTTTCGCGTCGGGAAACATTTGCCTCACCGCCGTCCATCATGTTGCGGAGCTTACCGCCGAAACCCGGCGCGAACTCGCCACGATTACGAAAGAACTTTCGCGCACCTATGCGCAACCGGGGACCGCTCATGTCGATCATTAATTACGCCAGCCGGGAGATTCAGTTTAAGATCGTTTACTACGGGCCAGCGCTCTGCGGTAAGACGACCAACCTCGGCTATATTCATCAGCGGATCAGTCCGCAAAATCGCGGCGATCTGGTCTCGCTTGCAACCGCGGCCGATCGCACTCTCTTCTTCGATTTTCTTCCGCTCAACGCCGTTGTCATCAAAGGTTTTGTCACAAAATTTCAGCTTTACACCGTGCCCGGCCAGGTGATTTACAACGCCACCCGCCAGCTCGTTTTGCGCAGCGTGGACGGGATCGTTTTCGTCGCCGATTCCCAGTGGGAAAAAATGGAAGAGAACGTCGAGAGTTTTAAAAATCTCGAGGACAACCTGGCCAAGCAAAACATGTCGCTCGAGGACATCCCTTACGTCTTGCAGTACAACAAGCGGGATCTGCCGAATATCGCGCCGGTGAATTATCTTGAGTACGTCCTGAACAATCGGAAGAAGCGGGTCCAAAGTTTCGAGGTTGTCTCCAGCACCGGACAAAACGTTTTTGCAACGCTAAACGCGGTCTCCCAAACCCTACTCCACAAATTCAGCAAACAGAGTGACTCCAACCGCGGGTCTGCGCCCGGCGCGCAGACGCCGAGGCAAACACAGGGGGTGGTAGCATGAACGCCATACCCGTTCTCACCATCGATGATGTCGCCACACTCGATGGTGTTCTGGCCGATTTTCTAAAGAAAGCTGAGGCCGAACTGACCGTGGTGATTGATCGCGGCGGCAATGTTATCTCCCAATATGGCGATATGACGGTCATGGACGTGACGATTATCGCGGCGCTCGCTGCCGGTTCCTTTGCCGCCACACGCGAATTGGCACGGCGGATCGGCGAGATCGAATTCAATGCCCTCTATCACCAGGGAAACGGCAGCCATATTTTCATGAACTCGGTCGACGAAGAGACGATCATGATCACGGTTTTCGGACCGCGCACGACGGTCGGTCTGGTCCGTTTTTACTCTACCGGCACCGCCCAACAGGTTGCTCTTTTGCTCAAAGCACTCCAAAAAGCTAATCACGGTTTTACTTTCGAAGCCTCGGACATTTCAGCCGCGCCGATTTTTACCGATTCCGAGCCTACGCCGACCACGCCGAGCTGACTTTGCAGAATTCTTCTCGCCAAGCCGATGCTCGATGTTCGCGATATCAACGGAGTGCAGATCGCGTCTTTGGATAATTGGCGCGATGCCCAGCAAAACGAAGCCGCCGCGGTTGGTTATAGCCGGGCAACGATAATGATGCTGCGGTTTTGCTGAGGCTCCCGGCGGGATCTTACCACGGCTCTGGTCAGTGGCGCTGCCGGCTAGACTGGCGTCGCTTTGGTCGAGGCCTTCGAAATTCGCTGATCGAGCTAGCCGTCCGTCAAATTGAGTTTCGGACCAGACGGAGCTCGTCTCTCCGTCCCGGTATCCGAATAGCTCAGCCAGCACACTGTCGTCCCCGTAGAGCGGGCAACTGAGCCGGTCGCCCTACCGGTTTCTACAGCCGAAGCGGAGTATTTGCCAAATCGACCGCATGGAGGATGTTGCAAAGTGTCTCCGGAGCATTCGCTGAAGTTTTCAGTGATACTCCTTGGCTGCTTCGCTACGCTCTCGCTTGCACGCGCCGCCAACGTGCTGACATGGCATAACGACAACGCGCGAACTGGTCAGAATCTAAGGGAGACGCAGCTCACGCCGGCTAACGTTAACGCGACCAATTTTGGCAAGCTGTTCCAGATCAATGTCGACGGCAATGTCTACGCGCAGCCGCTCATCGTGACCAACGTCACAATTCCCAACAAAGGCGTCCACAACGTGGTAATCATCGCGACTGAGCACGACACGGTGTACTGTCGCGATGCCGACAACGGAACTGCGCTCTGGACCAAATCGATGCTCAAGACCGGCGAAACGCCCTCCGACAGGCGTAACTGTTCTCAAGTCACCCCAGAAATCGGGATTACGGCCACGCCGGTGATTGACTTGGCGACGGGATCGCACGGCACAATATATGTCGTCGCGATGAGCAAGAACGGCAGCTCTTACTTCCAGAGATTACACGCGCTCGACCTGACAACTGGCGCCGAGCAGTTCGGCGGGCCGGTGAATATCGTGGCGACCTATCCCGGGACCGGCGTCAATAATAATGGTCAGGGATCCGTCGTCTTCGATCCCAAGCAGTACAAAGAACGCGTCGGTCTCGTCCTGAATGGAGGCCTCGTTTACACCTTTTGGGCCTCACATTGTGACATCAACCCCTTCACCGGTTGGGTGATTGGTTACAACAAAAACACGCTGGCGCGCGTCCGCGTGTTGAATCTGACGCCGAACGGCAGCCACGGCGCGATCTGGGCGAGTGGCGCAGCTCCCGCAATCGACGTCACCGGCAACATCTACGCGCTTGTCGCTGATGGGACCTTTGATACGTTGCTCAATTCGAATCGCTTCCCCAGTATGGGCGACTTTGGAAACTGCATCGTCAAATTGTCCAATCTGAACGGTTCATTATCGGTCACTGATTACTGGACGATGTACAATACTGTCGCGGAATCGAGCAGCGATCAGGACCTTGGCTCGGGCGGCGCAATGCTACTGCCCGATATGATCGATATTAATGGCGTGACGCGACATCTGCTTGTCGGCGCCGGTAAGGATGCCCACATCTACATCGCTAATCGCGACAATCTCGGCAAGTTCCGGGCGGTCTCGAACGCCACGCTCTACCAGGATGTGAGCGGCGCCCTGGCACACGGAGTTTGGGGCGCACCCGCCTACTTCAACGGCCATCTCTATTATGGCGCGGTCAATGATCAGCTGAAGTCATTCATCTTTGCGAAC
>QHNU01000256.1:0-6708 GCA_003218525.1 Verrucomicrobiota bacterium | reverse complement strand
AAAACTGCGTTGACGTTTGGCTATCCCGGAACGATTCCGAGCGTGTCAGCCAATGGCACACAGAACGCGATAGTCTGGGCAGCGCGTAATAGCACACCGGCGGAGCTGCATGCATTCGACGCCAATAATCTGGCGACCGAGCTCTACTCCACTACTGATGCGGGATCGCGTGATAGCTTCGGTAACGGTAACAAATTTGCGGTTCCGACCATCGCCAACGGTAAAGTTTACGTCGGCAGTACGAGCAGCGTCGGCGTGTTTGGCCTCTTCAATCCCCCTCATCTTTCCGGGGTGGTCGAGGCCATCGAAATTCGCTGATACATCCGCGATCGGAGGGACGAGCTCCATCTCGTCCAAATCTAATCTGTGGACGACATGGAGGTGGCGTCCCTCCGTGTGATGACTCAGCCGGTGAACTCTTGCACCACGAGGGTTGCGTTGTGTCCACCGAAACCGAACGAATTGTTGAGTGCAACGCGCACCTTGCGCTCTTTCGCCACTTTGGCGGTGAAATCGAGATCACATTCGTCGTCCGGGTTTTCGAGATTGATTGTCGGCGGAATGACACCGTCACGAATCGATAGAGCGCAGGCCGCCGTTTCGATCGCACCGGCGCCGCCAAGCAAATGGCCGGTCATCGATTTGGTTGAGCTGATCGAGACGCTTTTCGCGCGCGGTCCGAATACGGTCTTAATCGCGCGCGCCTCGGCGACATCGCCTAGCCCGGTCGAGGTCGCGTGGGCGTTAATGTAATCCACGTCATCGACCGAAAGCTTGGCGTGCTCGAGCGCCAATTGCATGGCCCGCGCTGCGCCGTTCCCATCTGGTGGCGGCGCGGTCATGTGATAGGCATCCGCACTCAGACCGTAGCCAACCAGTTCGCAGTAAATTTTCGCGTTTCGCTTCTTCGCGCGCTCCAGCTCCTCAACGACGACGATGCCGGCGCCTTCGCCGATGACAAAACCGTCGCGATCGCGGTCCCAAGGGCGCGAAGCTCGGGCCGGCTCATCATTGCGCGTGCTCAACGCTTTCATAGCGCCAAACCCGGCCAGACCAATCGGAATAATGGCCGCTTCCGAACCGCCGGCGAGGAAGATATCGGCCTCGCCAAATTTGATCATGCGCCACGATTCTCCGATAGCATTGTTTGACGTAGCGCAAGCAGTCACGATGCACATGTTCGGTCCGTGCATTCCGAATTCCATCGAGATCAGCCCGCTCGCCATGTTGCTGATCAACATCGGGATGGTGAAAGCAGACACTCGTTGCGGACCTTTGGAAAGAAGGATGGTGTATTGATCTTCCAGCGTCTTTAGGCCGCCGATCCCGCTGCTGACGAGAACGCCAAAGCGTTCCGGATTCTCCAGCGCCATGTCAATGGCGGCATCCGCCATCGCCATTTTGGCGGCGGCCATGGACAACTGCGCAAAGCGATCGGTTCGGCGGACATCTTTCGGGTTTTTAAAGACGGTTTTTGGATCGAAACCCTGCACGTCGCCGCCAATGCGGCAATCGTAAGCGGTCGTATCAAACGCCGTAATTGTGCGAATGCCGCTGACGCCGTTTTTCAGGCTGTGCCAAAAGCTCTCTACATCATTTCCGACAGGCGTGATGGCGCCTAATCCGGTAATAACAACACGGCGATCATTCATACTTCAAGAGCTCGAAGGCGGCGGGCGAATCGGAAAGGTGGTCGAAAGGTGGCGCAGGGTCAACGCGCTTCGCTTACCGCGTTCCCATCCCCACACTCTGCACCGTTTGGAAAAGTTTGCCTTCGGTTTTGATAGAAGGCGCGATGATGATTTCTGTTTGCTGGAACTCCGGGATATCGCGGGCGCCCACATTACCCATGCAGGTGGTAATGGCGCCGGACCGAACAGGATTTGTTTGAGTGATCCCGTCGCACCCACTTTGATCCGGGTGCCGCGCGGCAGATTGGCATGGGGCGTCGCCATCCCCCAATGATAGCCGCGGCCCGGAGCTTCGGACGCTTTGGCAAAAGCGCTGCCAACCATCACGGCGTCGGCTCCGCAGGCCAATGCTTTGCAAACATCGCCGCCTCTGCTCATCCCACCGTCGGTGATGATCGGAACGAAGCGCGCCGTTTTTTTGAAATAAGCATCGCGCGCAGCTGCGCAATCCACCGTGGCGGTGACTTGTGGAACGCCCAAGCCGAGCACACCGCGTGAGGTACAGGCTGCGCCCGGGCCGACGCCAACCAGAACCGCGGCCGGCCCGCAGTTCATGATCTCGAGCGTGACATCGTAGCCGACGGTGTTGCCAACGATCACCGGAATGCGCATGTCTGCGCAAAATTTTGCGAGATCGAGCGATTTATATTCCGACGAAACGTGGCGCACGGTTGAGACGGTGCTCTGCACAACGAAAACGTCTGCACCTGCCTTCTGGGCGAGAGCCCCGAATTCTGCGGCCCGTTGCGGAATCGAACTCACCGCCGCCAGCGCACCGCCGTCCTTGATTTGCCGAACTCGCGCCGCAATCAGTTCGGGCTGGACCGGTTCTTGGTAAATTTTCTGAAGCAACCCGGTGATCTCGGCTTTGTCCGTTTGGACGATTTTCTCCAGCACCTCCTGTGGATTCTTGTAACGGGTCTGGACACCTTCAAGATTGAGGACAGCGAGTCCGCCAAGCTTGCTCATCTCGATTGCAAATCGCACATCGACCACGCCGTCCATGGCGCTGGCCAAAATCGGGATCTTCAGCGAAATCGGTTCAGCATTCTTACGCGGCAAACGAAAGGTGGTATCGATCTCGTTTGGATTAACGGTCACTCTGCCCGGAACCAGCGCGATTTCGTCGAAGCCGTAGGTCACCCGGGCTTTTCGATTTCGACCAATCCACATTCCCATATCAAATACGCTCGAATTTAAACCGTTCGTTCAAACTGCCGCAGCGCGGGCAACGCGGCAGCAAAGCATCGGTGCGGTCCTCGAACTCGAAACCGCAAATGACACACCGCAGCCGGTACCGAAAAGCCTTTCGCTCGCGCCGTCTGCGGTTCCATTCACTACTTAACCAGAGGAGGAATACGGCCGCAAGAAAAAGCAGCAGATAAATCGCCACCAAGGCGGCGAGACTAACGCGAATCACGGCGAAGGAGCAGGGGTGCTAAGGGACGGTGGCGTGATGTCGTTGCCCCAGAGAATGGTCGCGACGCTCCAACCGAGAGCCCTCTCATCTGAAGAGACATTCTCATTTGGCGCAAAGCGACAAAATTGAAGAAATCTTCGCCCTTGTTCATCCAGTGCCGGATCGCCGGATGATTCAATCAAAAAACAAAACCGGATCGCACCGCCGGCATCAACCGCGACGCGGAACCGTGCATTGGCCGGGGCATCGATTCGACTTGCTTGGAAAGTAAATCCCGGCACGGCCGGTACCCCCAATGCATCTGTTGATTCGGAGAACTGAACCGAGGTCTTGTGCGCGACCGGCGGAGCGAGCGCAGCAGTACTAAGTATGGGAATGCGAACCGGGCCGATCGCGGCGGAGGTCGGAATGCTCAGATCCGGCGTCGTCGGTGGAAGGCCTTTCAACTTCGGCTCGTGCGTGGCGTAGGAGGGAATGTGTTGCAGTTTCGGCAGGTCGATAGCTTTGTTTCCCGGCGGGCGTTGGGTGGTAGTTGCCAGTGCTGGATCTTCCGCTTCGACCCAGCGCAAAAACGCGATCGATTCGGAATCATCAGGCGAAATTAGGCTCACTCGCGCCGGTGCCGGGAGCAACGCCACCGTTGGCGGATAAACGATCTGGAAAACGTAAAAACAGGCCGCGTGCAGGATAATCGAGGCAACCAAAAAAACGATCAAAGCGCGGGCGCGACGACGGGCCGGAGCCCAGCTAAATATCAGCGAGGTTGGCGCAACCGCAGTACTCACTTCGGGGCCGTCATTGCCAGTGCGACCGACGGGACGCCGTGTTCGAGCGCGAGATTGGCTACCCGAATAACCGTCTCGTACGGCGTGTAACGATCTGCTTTGATGATGATGGCACGTCCTTCGGTGCGAGCCGCATCAAATTGCCGGCCAAGGTCGTCGATCGAAGTTTTCTGATCGCGGAAGTAGACCGTCGCGCCATTTGTGATACTGACGATTTGATATTTGACCTGCGGCGCCAGCATGAACTTCGAGAAGGGTACGTTCACCGAAATGCCCGGCTGCTGAAATTCGAACTCAGCAGCAGGAAAAAGATCATTAGAAAAACGACGTCTAGGAGTGGGAAGACGAGTAGCCAGCCGAATTGATAATCCTTTGTCCGAACGAGTTTCACCGCGCTTATTTTTCGCGCCGGAGATCACGCTGGGTGGTTTCTGCCTGGAAAGAAATGATTCCGCTCTCCGGTTCTGTCTCGGTCAGCATATGCACGATTTCAATCCCGGCACGTTCCATGTCATGCATCATCGTGTTTACGCGCGACGAAAGATAGCTGTAGGCGACAAAGGTCGGAGTCGCGACCACCAGTCCAGCCGCGGTCGTGAGCAAGCTTTTGTAAATGCCGGCTGATAATTCCGTGACTGTGGCGTAGCCACCGTTCGAGGCGATTACGCCAAATGTTTCAATCATTCCCGTAACCGTGCCGAGAAGACCGAGAAGTGGAGTGAGAAAAGCCAGGGTAGCGAGGACGCCAAGGAACCGTTCCAGTTTTGGAACTTCCAACTGGCCTGCTTCCTGAACAATCTCGCGCAGTTCCGAACGTGGCAGATCATGCCGGAGAATGGCAGCGTGAACCACGCGCGCGACTGGGCCAGGCGTTCCGGCCGATTCATGCAACGCTTCGGCAAAGTTGCGCCGCTTAATCAGGTTTGCCAGTCCTTTCAAAAATTCGCCCACATGAATCGTGGCTCGATGGAAATAGAACAGCCGTTCCGCGAACACCGCGATTGAGATGATGCTGCAGATCAAAATCGGCCACATTAGCAGTCCGCCCTTCTGGAGGTATTCAATCACGATTTTTTCTCTAACGTTCTTTAGACTGACAGGCAAGCCGACTTACGGCCGTTTCGCCATCGGAACGGTTGTTTGTCCCAAAAGCCTGCCAGCGCCGTCATAGGAAGAATAGCCAATTTGGCGCCCAGTCCCGTCATACCGGAAAATGATTTTGCCAATAACACTCTGGTCTTTGGCGAAATGTGTCTCTTCAATCAGATGGTTGTCCGCATCATACCGGTACTTGGCAAAAAAACGAAATTGCTCCTTCGGTCCGTAGACTTCGCCACGAAGGAAGCGTCCGCTTTCGTCCAAGTCATAGCGGATCTTCTCGCGCACTTTTCCATCCCCTTCGGTTGTCGTGGCAACCGACTTGTGATTGGCGTTATCCGCTTCGTAGACTGTGCGCGAACCGTCTGAGTTGAGAAGGACACTGACCCGGATGGTATCGGCGGACGAGTCTGTTTGGGCGAAGAGACAAACCGGGGCCGCTAAAATGATGAGGGGGAAAACACGGGAGAAAAAGGGCATGTCGGATGGGAAAATAGCTGATTTGGGGCGGGGAGAAAAGAACGGTGAAAATGTATTGACCACAAGGGGCGGTGGTGGTTAAAAATGGGGCAAAGTGGATTGATGTGGATTCAATTTCCGCTGGCCCATGCAAACACCCGTTTCCGCTCAGACCTTTTACGCCGGCGAATTTCAACACGCCATCGATGAGAAAAACCGCATCACGATTCCCGCCCGCTGGCGCCGCGATGAAGCCGAGGAGTTTATTTTGCTGCCCGATTCCCAAAACCAATTTCTTCTCGTCATGTCCCCGGAGGAGTTCGCCCGTATGAGCGCTTCTGTCGAACAGAGTGCGAGCGTTACCGCGCGGGACGGCCGCATTTTTCTGCGCCAACTGCATTCCCGAGCACAACATGGCATCGCCGACAAACAAGGCCGCCTCGTCTTGCCCGAGGAACTTTGTCGCAAGATCGGGTTGAAAGGTGAAGTGGCACTGGTTGGCGGACGAGGCCGCTTCGAAATCTGGAATGTGGCGCGGTGGAAACGCGCCCATGAGGAAGAAACGGCGACCTATCAGCATGTCGCGAATGTGATCGGACTTTAGCAACCATGGATGCCCTGCTTTTTGAACGGCCAGTCTGGTTCGCTACCGGACCATTCGTGCCGGAGGAAGAAGCACCGGACCGCGAGGAATTTATTTATCACCGGCCGGTGCTCGTGCCGGAGACGATTGGGTTGCTGGCAGCGCGTCCCGGCGCCCTCGTGCTTGATGCGACCTGCGGCGGCGGCGGCCACAGCGAAGCGCTCTTAAAGACTGGAGTTATTGTTCTTGCGCTAGATCAGGATCCCGCTGCCATCGCCCAAGCGAGGGATCGACTGTCCCAATTTGGCGAACGCGTAACGCTGCGGCAGGCGAATTTTCGTTTTGCCAATCGCATCCTCGATCAGCTCAAGATCAAACAGATCGGAGGCGCGATCCTCGATCTTGGCGTGTCATCCCGGCAGCTCGAGAGTGCGGAGCGGGGTTTCAGTTTGATGCGCAACGGTCCACTCGACATGCGCATGGATCCGCGCAGCGAGCGCACCGCCGCCGCCGTCATCAACAGCTATAGCGAAGAGGAGCTCACTCGGCTGTTTCGTAATCTAGGTGAAGAACCGGCGGCGCGGCGAATTGCCACGGCCATCGTGAAACAACGCAAGACAGCCCCACTTCGTGAAACACTGCCCCTGGCGCGTTTGATTGAGAAAGTTGTCG
>QHNU01000238.1 GCA_003218525.1 Verrucomicrobiota bacterium | reverse complement strand
TGGTGAGTCCAGTATCACGGGTTAAGGGGTAAATTCAGTCATTCCGAGCCAGTCGAGGAATGGAGCAGCTTGGGAAGCCGCGACATAGGCCGGCGGCCCGAAGGGCGAGTGAACGGGCAGCGAACGAGCCAATCTCTCCTATTTTTGTGGAGCAAAATAGCATGAGATGTCTCGGCTGCGCTCGACATGGCAAGAAGGCGTCGGCTAATCTTCAGCCTCACCATGCCTTCAAGGTCTCCACCAACCATTCTTCAACGATGGCAATTCGAGTGAAGATTGATTCGTTCACGAGTCG
This sequence comes from Verrucomicrobiota bacterium, assembly GCA_003218525.1. Classification (GTDB taxonomy): domain Bacteria; phylum Verrucomicrobiota; class Verrucomicrobiia; order Chthoniobacterales; family UBA10450; genus AV69. The sequence goes on along the minus strand of QHNU01000238.1, from coordinate 1,257 downwards.
CGACTGTCAGAAGATAATAGGCCGCGATTTTTTTTCAGACCAGCGCCCGCGACTCTGCTGTCCCGATTTCCGGCACAACTGCCACGGCGGTGGGTAGATTCATCGCGCCTGTCAGGTTCCAATTATTGGATCGCGACAGCGAGCCGAATTTTTTGAAATTTTTCGCGCGGATTTTGAAATCCGCGCGTCTAGGTTGGTGATCGACGAAATGGACTCTGCCGACCACGACATGTTTCGGGCTGCCATTCATGGCGATCGCGAGGCTTTTGAAATGATCATTCGAACGATGAGCCGGCCGTTATTTGCCATCGCTTTCGGCATCTTGCAGAACAGGGAAGAAGCGGAAGACGTGGTGCAGGATGCGTTTGTGAAGGCGTGGAAATCGCGCTGGCGGGTGCGCGAACCGGAGAGACTTCAAGGCTGGATTTCCACGATCGCGCGCCATCGGGCTTACGACATTCTGCGGCGACGCCGGACCGTGCCGCTGGATGAACAGTTGAAGGAATTTGCCGCCGCGGGAAATGGAAGCGAGTCGCCGGATGATGAGCGGCATCGTCAGGTGCGATCAGCGCTCGCTACTTTGCCTGAATTGTATCGCAGCGCAGTCGCTCTGCGTTATCTGCAAAACATGGATTACGCGACAATCGAGCAGACGCTTGGCTTGTCGAACGGTGCACTGCGTGGAATTCTCGGGCGCGCGCTGGCCTCGATGCGGAAACGACTCAAACCGGCCCTTGCCGCGATGATCTGATCTTATGCCAACCATTCATGACCAAATCGATGAAGTGCTCGCTGCCGCGGTGCACAATGAGCTAACGGACGACGAACGACGTGCCCTGCACGTTCATCTGGTGGAATGCGCCGAGTGCCGTGCATTGCATAAAGAAGAACAACTCATGAACAAGGCGCTGGGCGAAGTTTTCACCGATGAAAAACCGGACTTCGGTTTCGAAAAACGAATGCTCTACGCATTTCGCCACAAGGCTCCGCCGCGCGCGAGCGTCGCGGTTTTTTTAGTGAATTTGATGCGCTCGCGTGCCACTCAACTTGCCGCGGCCGCGGTCTTGTTGTTGGTCTTATTCGAAATGGGTCGGTTTCTCACCGGCGAAGACATGTCGATCCCGTTCGTTCGCGAACCGCGCATTGCTTCGCTCTCCTCATCGGTCAAGGAATCTGTCCCGCGCGATCAACAGCTTGGAGCCGCGAACGCGTCCGTCGCATTGACCGATCAAGCCAAAGTAAGCAGCGAGCGCGGAA
>QHNU01000026.1:2738-14890 GCA_003218525.1 Verrucomicrobiota bacterium | reverse complement strand
GATGCCGACGATGATTACGTCTATGATATAGGCGGCCAGTCGAATCCAGAAACCTCCGTAGCTCGAATCGGCCACGGCGGCTCCGCTCGCCGATGCGACGGATGCAGCCGCAACGCCCGGTACGGAGCCGATCATACCGACACCCGGCACTTGAGATAAAGCAACCCAATTGGGGATTCCTTCATACCAGGCAAGATCGCTCGGACTGAGCGAACCTGCAGCGAGCTGGCGGTTCACTTCCTCGAGCGAAAAGGGACCCATTCGATGCCCATTCCGAGCGACATGGATTTGCATGGGAAGCGGTTCTGACAAAAAAGACGGAGCCTCGCAAGTGGTTTGGCGTCAAACCGGCCCGATCCCGCCTCAAATCTTGTAGACGGCAAAAACCTCAGGCCTCGAGAAACTCGACCAAAGCAGATTAATAGGCGGATGTTTCGGTTAAAGCTGTAGCTTCTCCGTCGCGATGGATTTGAACAAGACACCGGCTGAGCTCGGCTACCGCATGCCGGCAGAATGGGAACCGCACCAGGCGACCTGGCTTTCGTGGCCACGACGCGAGACGATCAGTTTCCCCGACACTTTTGATCGTGTTCTGCCAACTCTCCGCACGATGGTGGAGATCCTGCTCGAGTCCGAACCCGTTTTCATCAATGTATGCAATGGCGCGCATGAGGCCGAAGCCATGGAGGTTCTTCGTGATCTGGATCATTCCCGAATCACTTTCTGTCGCATCCCTACGAACGAACCGTGGTGCCGCGATCACGGGCCAATTTTTGTGACGCGAAAAGACGACCCGCGACTGGCCATCGTCGATTGGGATTACAATGCCTGGGGAGGCAAGTATCCGCCCTGCGATCTCGATGAGGTCGTACCAACTCGTGTCGCAGAAATTCTCGAGGTCCCGGTTTTTTACCCGCGCATGATTCTTGAAGGTGGCTCGATCGATGTGAACGGCGCGGGTGCCCTGCTCACCAGCGAATCGTGTTTGCTCAATAGGAACCGCAACCCGCAGTTCACGCAGCCGCAGATCGAAACGCACCTCCGAGATTTCCTTGGCGTCCACGAAATCCTTTGGCTCGGCGAAGGCATCGACGGTGATGACACGGACGGCCATGTCGATGATCTAACGCGGTTCGTCGGTAAACGAAGTGTCGTGACGGTGGTGGAGGAAAATCCGGCCGACTCGAATTATGAGCCGTTGCAGAAAAACCTCGATCGATTGCGAGCGATGGAAATCGACGGCGGGCCATTGGAAATCTTCACGCTGCCGATGCCGAAGAAGAGTGCGCGGGACGGGCTGATTCTGCCGGCGAGCTATGCCAACTTTTATATCGCAAACAACTGCGTCCTCCTTCCGACCTTCGCGGACCCAATGGACGAAAGTGCGCGAGAAACGCTCCAGAAGTTATTTCCTGACCGTCGCGTTATTGGAATCGATTGTCGCGAGTTGATTTGGGGGCTCGGGACCTTTCACTGCCTCACTCAACAACAGCCGAGAGTGTAGGCTGCGTTGTCGGATATTCCGACCGGAAGGCTACGAGCCAGCGATCAAAGATCGCCGCTACGGTTAATTACTCGGCGAAAGCCCCCGGCTTATAACCGCTGCGCAGGATGGCATCGTGCAAATCCGGTGCGTGCGTTTTCCGCGCGTCAAATGTCACAATTACCCGTTCGCGCTTGGTATCGATCCGCACATCGCGCACACCTGGAATTTTCATGAGCGGCGTGCGCAGCTTTCTCACGCATTCATCGCAATCCTCGCCTTCGGTCGCAATCGCAATTCGCTCCAGAACCGGCTCGTCCGCACTCTGCAGGTTGTGCGGATCAGACGGATCGAGGTGATGCGGATTAAGGGGTTCGACCATCGCTTCAATTTACTTGCCACGGTAGTCCAATGTCGGCATCGCGCGCAAGCGGCTCGATTTTTTGTGTCAACTGTCTCGCGCCACATGCCGAGCCTATCGTCTGTCATCTCGAGCTGTGCCCGTCATCCCGAGCCGTGCAGACGGCGAGGAACCTCTCAATTTGCTCCAACCTCACACAAACTTGAATCATCTTTCCACGAATGCGAGGTCCCTCGCTTCGCTCGGGATGACAATCACGCGAACAATTTTTCATTTTGCCGCCACTTCGCGCACCAAGGGCTCGAGAGTGCGCCACACCGTATCCGCCAGAATCTTGTGACCAGCTGCATTTGGATGGATTCGGTCCTCCAAATTCAAGGCGGGGTCGCCCGCCACGCCCTCGAGCAGATACGGCACGAGGGCGGCATGATTTTCTTGCGCAAGCTCACCGAACATTTTTCCAAATGTGGTCACGTAATCATCATTCGTCACGATCGGGAATTGCATTCCGACGACCACAATCAAAACGTCAGGATTACGCGCTCTTACCTTGTCGATGATTGTCTGCAGGTTATCGCGAATGCGTTCGACGGGGATACCGCTAAACGCATCGTTGATCCCAAGTTCCACTACGAAGATATCGATCTTCCGGTTGAGATGGGCCGGTAAACGGCGAAGGCCACCCTCGGTCGTTCCCCCACTGGCGCTGGAATTGACGATTCGAAAATTCGGATCGATCTGCCGCAATCTTTGGCTGAGCAGCATCGGCCAGGCATTGCGCGGTGAAAGGCGGAAGCCTTCCGACAAACTGTCGCCCAGGACGAGCACCGTTTTCATGCGGGAGGGTTCGCGTGCGGCTCCGTTCGCGGTCTGACCGGACACGTTTGCAAGCGCGATGACCAAAATCGCGCGCCGGATTGTTATCATCGTTCCCACAGTTTCCCTGTTGCCTAGGCCGATCTTGCGATTTAGTTGTTGCTTCGCTTGCCGCGCCTTTCGCGCGTGCTCATGAGCGCAGCAAATCCTTATGGCAAATTACGGCATTAATGGCTTCGGGCGCATCGGACGCAATGTTCTTCGCGCCATGTCACAAAACGACGTCACCAAAGTTCGTGCGGTCAATGATCTCACCGACACACGGACTCTGGCACATCTTCTCAAGTGGGATTCTGTCCACGGGCGGTTCGATGGCGACATTGCCTATGACGAGCAGAACATTATCGTGCGCGGCCATAAAATTCGCGTTTTAAAAGAACGCGACCCGGCCAATTTGCCCTGGAAAGATCTCGGCGTCGACGTCGTCCTGGAGTCGACTGGATTTTTCACCAGTCGCGACAAAGCCGAGCTCCACATCAGCAAGGGCGGAGCGCGCAAAGTCTTGATCAGCGCACCGGCGAAGAAACCAGACGCGACGATTTGCCTCGGCATCAATGACAACATTTACGACCCGGTGAAACACAACATCGTTTCGAACGCGAGCTGCACCACCAACTGCCTCGCCCCGTTGGTGAAAGTGTTGAATGATACATTTGGCGTCGAACTCGGCTTCATGAGCACGATTCACTCCTATACCAACGACCAGCGCATCCTCGATTTACCGCACGAAGATTTGCGTCGCGCCCGCGCCGCCGCCGTCAACATCATTCCCTCCAGCACCGGCGCAGCCAAAGCCATTGGAGAAGTCATACCGGAACTGAATGGAAAGCTGAATGGCGGGGCATTCCGCGTCCCAACACCTGATGGTTCGATCACAGATTTCGTCGCACTACTAAAAAACAAAACGACCGTCGATGACGTCAACGCAGCATTCAAAGCGGCGGCATCCGACAAAAGCTACAAAGGAGTGGTCGAATATTCAGACGAGGCCTTGGTCTCACACGATATCATCGAAAACCCGCATTCCTGCATTTTCGACAGCAAACTCACGCTCTTGCTCGGTGATAAATTCGTGAAAGTAGTCGGCTGGTACGATAACGAATGGGGCTACAGCAATCGTTGCGCGGAATTGATGGCCCTGCTCGGGAAATGAGAAACTCAACCGGATGGCGAAACGGTGTTATCCCGAGCTGCGACACATTTGAGTAGATAAGAGGCGTTCGCGATTGTCTGGAATAGCAAAATATGGCCAAGCTCACGGTTCGCGACCTTCACGTCCGCGGAAAACGCGTGCTGGTGCGCGTCGATTTCAACGTCCCAGTCGAAGAACGTGATGGAAAAATTGTGATCAGCGATGACACGCGCATTCGTGAGTCATTGCCGACCATCAATTGGCTGCGTGAGCAGGGAGCTAAAACCATTCTGATGTCGCATTTCGGCCGGCCAAAGGGGAAACGCATCGAGAAGTATTCCCTACGACCAATCGGCGATTATTTACACGACCTCATTAATCAGCCCGTGATTTTCAGTTACGACACCATCGGCAAGATTCCAGAAGAGATCATTGCTCACATGCGCGATGGCGGTATCGCTTTGCTCGAAAATCTCCGGTTTCAACCGGAAGAGGAAGCAAACGATCCACACTTCGCCGAGGCGCTGGCTAAACTCGCGGATTTTTATGTGAACGATGCATTCGGCGCCGCCCATCGCGCACACGCCAGTACGGTCGGTGTCACGCGATTTATCGCGAAATCGGCAATGGGTTTCTTGATGGAGAAAGAACTGAAATATCTGCACGAGGAGCTCGATCATCCCTCCAAACCGTTTCTCGTCATCATGGGCGGGGCCAAGGTCTCGGACAAAATCGGCGTGCTGAAAGCGTTAATCGAAAAAGCCGATACCATCCTGATCGGCGGGGCCATGGCGAACACGTTTTTCAAAGCGCTGGGAATTCCAATCGGGGCCAGCCGGGTGGAGCTCGACAAAATTGATCTCGCCAATGAACTGATGCAGCTCGCTAAGAAACGTCATGTGAAGTTTGTCCTCCCGCTCGACGCGATCATTGCTCAGGAAATTCGTGCCGGTGCACCATCCCGGAAATCAGGTCGTTTATCGCGTGAAAATGGAATTCCTGAGGGCTGGCAAAACCTCGATGCCGGACCAGAAACAGTGGCCCTATTCACTGCCGAAATCGCGATGGCAAAGATGATTCTATGGAACGGACCCCTCGGCGTTTTTGAAATTCCCGATTTTGCCAAAGGGACGTTTGCGACCGCACGCGCACTCGCGCAATCGAACGCAACGACCATCATCGGCGGCGGCGATTCGGTGACGGCGGTGAAACAAGCTGGGGTGGCCGATAAAATGACTTTTATTTCAACCGGCGGCGGCGCTTCTCTGGAATTGCTCGAGGGTAAGGAGCTGCCAGGCGTCGCCGCTTTGACCGAGAAATAGCATGACTCTGCGCAAGAAAATCGTCGCGGCCAATTGGAAGATGAACATGCTCCAGGCTGAAGCGGCCGAGTTCGTCAAAGATTTGCTGCTGGAAATCGACGACATCTCCGCCGTCGAAGTGGTGATTGCGCCGCCTTTCACCGCGATCGCAAAAGTGAATGAAGCGCTCGGAAAAGCGCAGAACATTAAAATTGGTGCGCAAAACATGCATTGGGAGCGGAGCGGCGCCTTCACTGGCGAAATCAGTGCCGCGATGCTGCGCGATCTTTTTGTTCGCTACGTCGTGATTGGTCATAGTGAGCGTCGCGCGATGTTTGGCGAGACCGATGAAATCGTGAATCGCAAAGCCCGCGCTGCCCATGAAGCGAGCTTGCGCCCGATCGTGTGCGTCGGAGAGACGCTCGAGCAGCGCGAGAGAGGGAATGTGGAAAAGATTTTGTCGCTGCAATTGCGCGGCAGCCTGGCTGATCTGACCGCCAGAGAATTGCGTGAGACGGTGATTGCTTACGAACCGGTTTGGGCAATCGGCACCGGCCGGAATGCAACCCCCGAGCAGGCGCAGGAGGCGCATTCCTTTATTCGTCACATTCTGCAAGAATTGTCTGACCAGACGACGGCCGAGCATATCCGCATTCAATACGGCGGAAGTGTGAAGGTGGAGAACGCCCGCGCGCTCATGTCGCAGCCGGATATCGATGGTGCGCTCGTTGGCGGGGCCAGTCTTGATCCGCGTAGCTTCGCCAGAATCGTCCTGGCGGCCTGCGAAGACCAGGAAATAAGCGAGCTATCGGCGTGATCGTGCCTCGAGCCGATGCCACCCCGAGCGAACGCGGGGGTCTCTCGATTTTGCCAGCACATGCGCACGGTTCGCAACGTTTGTGCCGTCTGTGCGGCTCAGGATGATCGCGCGCATCCCTCCGGCTAGCGGTTGATCTCGAGATAAGTCCGTGTGGTCACGCGAGCGGACTGCGAATCAATCGCCTCCACCCGCATCTGCTTCAAATACCAGCGATCTTCGATCTTTTGGGCAGAGACAACTTCGAAGCGCTTCCTCAGTTTCCCGGAAGAGTCATAACCCTCCATCCGCATGAGCGCACCGCTATCTTTATCGACCCACAGCGCCACACTCGCATATTGCGAATCGGATGCGGGCGCTTGCAGTTGCAGCTTCCAACAATTGCGCGTCCGGATGAAATCAGCACCGATCACGCGGGCATTCGGCCAATAGAGAAACTTGAGCGCAAGATCTTCGTAAGTGATGGCGGTCTGGCGGATCGGCTCGTCCAATTTAGCGGCGGCAATTCTTTCCGCGCCGCTGCGAGTGATTTCGTCGAGGCGGGAATCGTTGGCGCCGAGGCGGACTTGGAGCGTTTCTTCCGGATTAGTGAAGAGATAGCGAACGACCGGACCATTCTGAACCAGCCTGAACGGAATGATGGTGGCATCTTGCCGCAATTGGCCGCGCAAATCGATTTGCTGCCGCGATTGTCGTAGCCGTACGTTCGCGAGCACTTTCTGCGCATCTGGGAAATTCTGCGCCAGAGTTGGGGTCGCAATTGCGGCCAAGCCGATCACCAGCAAAAGCCATTGTCTCCCCCGCAAGGCACTTCTATTCTGCGTCGCCCGGCGCGGGTAGTGATGGACGAAAGGATTTTTCATTTAATTAACGAGCGATGGACGCATCCGGCACTCGACTTGTTCATGGCGATCGTGAGCTCTGCTCCAATCTGGAGCCCCATATTTGTTCTTATCGGGATTGCACTCCTGATTTTCGGTGGTTTTCGCGGCCGCGCATTCGTCTTTTGCACATTGCTGGCGCTGGGATTCTCCAATCTTTTCGTGGGTCCGCTCAAGCACACCATCGCACGTTCACGCCCGAAACAGGTGCAAACCGTTCGAATGGTCGAGCTGCGACCCGCTAAACCAGCCTTTATAACGGTTTTCAAAAAGCCGAGTGCCCGTTTCTCGACGGAGGCGGACCGCTCGCGCGCCGGGGTCTCCTTTCCGTCGGGTCACGTCAACAACAACACGGTGATCGCCCTTTGCTGCACCCTTTTCTATCGCCGTTGGGGAAAACTTTATTGGATCATTACAATCGCGGTGGCCTACTCTCGGATTTATCTTGGGGCGCATTGGCCGAGCGATGTTTTTGCCACGTTCTTTCTCGCTGCTGGCGAGACGCTGCTCGTGCTAGGCCTCTGCGAGTTGATCTGGGAAAAATTGGTTTCGCGTCGACTGCCGGAATTGGTCGCCCGTCACCCCAGGCTGCTGCCAGCTTCACCATCGTGAAAATCGAGCGGGCCGTCTGGTTTTTTGTGATCGCGCTCACAGCGGTGCGATTCACTCTGCTGGCCACGACCGATCTTGAGTTCGACGAAGCGCATTATTGGATGTGGTCGCAACGACTCGCGCCGGCCTACTTCAGCAAAGGACCCGGTGTTGCATTCGCAATTCGCGCCAGCACGATGCTTTTTGGGGCGAACGAGTTTGGAGTCCGCTTTTTTAGCCCGCTTCTTGGGGCAGGAACGAGCCTGCTGTTGTTCTACTTTGCTCGGAAACTCTTCGGCATACGCGCCGCATTTTGGGCAGTAATTGGTTTGAACGTGACGCCTATATTCAATCTCGGCACGTTCCTCATGACCATTGATCCGCTCTCAGTTTTTTTCTGGGTCGCGGCGATGTTCTCCTTCTGGCGCGTGGTCGAGGGGAGTCCAAAGTTCTCCTGGTACTGGCTCCTAACCGGTGCGTTGGTGGGGCTCGGTTTCCTTTGCAAATACACCAACGCGCTCGAATTGGTTTCAATTATCGCGGTGCTTGGCCTCAATCCGAAATTGCGGCCGGAATTCCGACGCCCAGGATTTTATCTTATGCTCGCCGTCTTCATCGGATTTTGCATCCCGCCCTTTCGCTGGAATGCCCAGCACGCTTGGATCACGCTCGCCCATCTGAGAGCGCGCGGTGGCATCGAACAGACTTTTGCCGTTCATCCGGGCGAATTGCTCGCATTCCTCGGCCAGCATTTCCTCGCCTACTCTCCCCTGATCTTTCTCGCTATTGCCTGGGCTGTCATCGCCTCGTGGAAACGTTCCCGGCAGCAGCCGCGTCGCTTGTTCCTGATGTGGTTCGGACTGCCGGTCTTCATCTTTTATACACTGCTTTCAATCAACAAGGCTGCGGCACCGAATTGGGACGCACTTGCTTTTCCCAGTTTCGGTCTGCTCGCGATCGCCTTCTGGCATGAGCGATTCGAAACGAGCCGCAGCTGGCGATTGGGCGCCGCTTGCGCGCTTGTCCTCGGGTTGCTGATGAGCTTGCCCGCGCTCGATTCCGACATTTTGCGAACGCTTGGTGTCGATATCAGCAGGCGCGATCCAGCGGATCGAATGCGCGGCTGGAAAAGCGCGACCAACGCCCTGGAAAAATTGCGCGGTGATCTGGAGGCACGAAACAAAGAACAACTGTTTCTAATCGCGGACGAGCGCGATCGCGCGTCTGAAATCTCGTTCTACCTGCGCGAGAAACGTGCAGAAGGTCCGGGGCACCCGCCCTGTTATCTGGTAGAATCACAGGACATCGCCAATCAATTTTCCTTTTGGCCCCGCTACGATGAATTCGTTGAGCGACCAGCCGGGCCGCAAAATCCCGACCAGCAAACCTACTCCGAGGAGAGCGGCGTAAACCTTTTCACCGGACGCAGCGCGCTCTACGTCCAGGACGCCGGTCGCAAAAATGTTCCGCACAACATTCGTGCCGCTTTCACCTCCGCCGATCGGGCGGCGCAAATCGAAGTGCGACGGTTGGGCAAGACAATCCGCACATGGGACGTTTACCTGTGCCGCAATTATCGCACGCTTCCGCTGTGAATCGGGTCTCGGTCATCGTTCCCGTTTACAACGAGGAGGAAAGTGTGCCAATTCTGCAGCGCGAGCTGGCCGACGCCCTCCAAGGCACCGATTACGAGATTATCTTCGTCGATGACGGCTCGTCGGACCAAACGGCGACACGAATTGCCAGCGGCCCGGATATTCGGGTTTTGCGTTTCGAAAAGAATGCCGGGCAAAGCGCGGCGGTCTGGGCGGGTCTTACCGCCGCCGGCGGCGACATCTTGGTCTTAATCGACGGCGATTTACAGAACGATCCCGCCGATATTCCAAGATTGCTGGGCGCCGACCTCGTGTGCGGTTATCGCGCCAGACGAAAAGACAGCTGGATCAAACGCATCAGCAGCCGCATCGCCAATTTTGTCCGCAGCCGTTTTACTCGCGATGGCGTGCGCGATACCGGCTGCACTTTGAAAGCGATGCGGCGTGATTGCATTCGCGCTCTTGTTCCTTTTAAGGGGATGCACCGTTTCATCCCGGCGCTGATCAAAGGCGCAGGCTATCGCCTGGTCGAAATTCCGGTGAATCACCGCGCCCGCCGTTTCGGCCAGACGAAGTATGGATTAGGGAATCGCGCCGTGCGCGCGACGGTCGATATGTTCGGTGTGCGCTGGCTGCTTTCGCGACCCTTGAATTACCGAATTCGTGAGGGGGATCACCTCTCTTGAATCGGCTTGTCAAGGAATGAGCGGCCGCTTAGCTTCCGCTCCCACCGGGGGTTCCGAATGGCGCTAGCCGACCTTATTTCCGCCGATCAAATCATTCCTGAGATGAAGGCAACCGAGCGTTGGGATGCCATCGTCGAGCTGATGGATTTGCTTGTCGAGCGCGGCAAAATCAGGCCGACCGATCGGGATGGCATTCTCATCTCACTTAAGCAGCGAGAAGAAACGATGAGTACCGGCATCGGTTTCGGCATCGCCATCCCGCACTGTTCGGCCGACTGTCTGGAGAATGTTATTGCCGCCTTCGGCCGGTCGAGCAACGGGATTGAGTTCGATGCGCTCGATAATGCGCCTGTCAAATTTGTCGTGCTTTTCATCGTCCCGAAAAACCAATTTCAGACGCACCTGCGCACGCTTGCCGCGATTGCAAAGTTTTTGAACGATCGCAGCGTGCGCGATCAGCTCGCGAACGCGAAAACAGCCGACGAAATTCTCGCGATCTTCCGCGCCCGCGCGCAATCCTAGCGGAAATTCATTCCGCCATGGAAACGTTCCAATCGCAACTCAGGCGAAAACTCTCCGCCGCCCTCGAAGCTGCTGATCTGCCGACGGCGGGGGAAGTATCAGTCGCGGCCGATCCGCGATTCGGGGATTATCAAACGAACGCTGCGCTCGTGATCGCCAAGCAGCACGGGGAAAATCCTCGAGCAGTGGCCGATCGGATCACCAAAGAGCTTGATGTCTCCGACATTTCCGAACCGCCCATCACAGCTGGCGTCGGGTTCATAAACTTTACCCTGAAACGGGCAGCGGTGGAAAAAAAGATCGCTGAGTTGCTGATCGACGAACGACTCGGAGTGGAAAAAATTTCGCAACCAAAACGTATCGTCATCGATTTCGGCTCGCCTAACGTGGCCAAGCCGATGCATGTCGGCCACATCCGCAGCACGGTCTTGGGCGACGCTCTGGCGCGTATTGCGGAATTCCTCGGCCACGAAGTCATTCGCGACAATCACATCGGCGATTGGGGGACCCAATTCGGGATGGTGATTTGGGGCTGGAAAAACCTGCTCGATCGGGAAGCCCTGACGCGGGAGCCGATCGCTGAACTGGTGCGCATTTATAAGGAAACGAACGAACGTGCGAACAAGGATCAAAATGTCCGCGATGCCGCTCGGGCCGAGCTGGTGAAGCTGCAAGCAGGCGACCCCGAAAATTTTTCGATTTGGCAGCAAACGGTCGATCTTTCAAAGCAGGAATTCGAGCGGGCTTACGCGTTGCTGGACATTCACTACGACATACAGCGCGGCGAGAGTTTTTATAACGACCGCTTGCCGGAAGTGGTCGATCGACTGCTCAAAGGCGGACTCGCCGAAATAAGCGAGGGGGCCGTTTGCGTCTTCTTCCGTGAAATTCCCGATCTTAAAGATAAGCCGGCGATCATCCGGAAACGTGATGGCGGCTTTAACTACACCACGAGCGACATCGCGACCGTCGATTACCGAATCAAAGACTTGGGAGCGGACACTATCTGGATCGTGACCGGCGCGCCTCAGCAGTTACACTTCAAGGAAATTTTCGAAATCGCGCGCCGGGAAGGCTATCGCGCCGATTTTCGCCACATCACCAACGGCAACATTTTGGGCGAAGATCGCAAACTGATGAAAACGCGGTCAGGCGAAAACGTGCCGCTGCTCGATGTGCTGGATGAAGCAATCGAGCGAGCACACAAAGCGATCGAAGAAAAAAATCCCGATCTGAGTCATTCGGAGAAAAATACAATCGCGAAAATCATTGGAATTGGAGCGCTGAAATACGCGGATCTATCTCAATACCGGATGACCGATTACGTCTTTTCGTTCAACCGCATGCTCTCACTGCAGGGCAACACGGCGCCCTATTTGCAAAACGCCTACGTTCGCATCCGCTCGATCATGCGCCGAATGGGCCAGGAATTTTCGCCTCCGGCGACGGTCAGGCTGACGGAGCCGGCAGAAATTCAGCTGGCCAAAAAAGTGTGCCAATTTGCTGAAATCGTTCCGCAGGTGTTGAACGACTTTCGTCCGAACATTCTGGCGAATTATTTATTCGAATTGGCCAACAGCTTTCACAGCTTTTACGAAGCCTGTCCGGTCCTGAAGGCGGAAGAACCGTCACGTTCATCGCGCCTGGCATTATCGAATCTCACCGGACGCGTTCTGGAGCGCGGTTTGAAATTGCTCGGGATTGACGTGCCCGAAAAAATGTAGGTTCGAGAGCCGAGGCGATTGCAAATCGGGTCAGGTTGGGCGAAGCGAAACATCGCTCGACTGATTGAACTGCGCGCGAGAGGATTTTTGCTTCCGCTCAGGATGAGAAACCGCACGTGAACACACCGCATCCACGCATCCCAACGGCGACTTACCGGTTGCAATTCAACCGGCACTTCACCT
>QHNU01000026.1:0-2676 GCA_003218525.1 Verrucomicrobiota bacterium | reverse complement strand
GGATAGCCTGCATGGCTATGACATCACCGATCACAACAAACTGAATACGGCGATCGGTTCGCCCGAGGACTACGAGGCGTGGGTGGCAGAACTGCATGCGCACGGCATGGGTCAGATCGTCGATTTCGTGCCCAATCACATGGGTATCGGCGAGCCGCAAAACGTTTGGTGGCAAGACGTGCTCGAGAACGGCCCCAGTTCGCTCTATGCGCCCTATTTTGATATCGACTGGCGCCCGCTTAAAACCGATTTGCAGGACAAGGTCCTGCTGCCGATTCTGGGCGATCAATACGGACGCGTGCTCGAGCGCGGCGAACTGCGGGTGCGATTCGAAGGCGGCTCATTTTCCCTTAGCTATTTCGACCACGTTTTCCCAATCGCCCCGGGCACTTATCGCTACATTCTCGAGCTCGCTCTCGAGAATCTGGCGGAATTCAGGGACGAAGATTTCTATGCCGAATTCCAAAGCATTCTAACGGCATTGGAATACCTGCCGCGACGAACCGAAACCGATCCGAAGCGGATTAGAGAACGCGCCCGGGAAAAGGAGATCATTAAGAAGCGGCTCGAACGGCGCTGCGCCGAAGCGCCGCAAGTCCAACGTGCGATCGAAAAAGCAGTCGAGACCATCAATGGACGCGCCGGCGATCCGCGTAGCTTCGATCAACTCGATGAGCTGCTGAATGCGCAATCATACCGCTTGGCTTTCTGGCAGGTGGCGGCTGAGGAAATCAATTACCGGCGCTTTTTCGACGTCAACGATTTGGCCGCCATCCGGATGGAGGTGCCGGAGGTTTTTGACGCCGCTCACAAATTACTGTTCGAGCTCGTCGGCAGCGGCGCCGTCACCGGATTGCGGATCGATCACCCGGACGGCCTTTATTTACCCCGCGATTACTTCGAGAAACTGCAATTACGTTGTGCCAAAGCTCTTCGTCACCAGCTGCAGAAAGACAGCCGCGCGATTTATCTGATCGTTGAAAAAATTCTCACGGGAGACGAACGCCTGCCGAGGGATTGGCCGGTGCACGGAACCACTGGCTATGATTTCGCCAACCAAGTTGCAGGCCTATTGGTGGACGAAAGCGCTGAAGCCTCGATTACAAAGATCTTTAAGCGGTTTATCGGACACTCAATCCACTTCGGCCATCTCGTCTATGCGAAAAAGCGCCTGGTCATGCGCATCTCGCTCGCGAATGAAGTCAACGTGCTCGGGTCGATGGTGGATCGTCTGTCCGAACAAAACCGATGGTTTCGGGATTACACACTCGAGGCCCTGGCGCGCGCCGTGCGCGAAACGATTGCCTGTTTCCCGGTTTATCGCACTTATCTCGAACCGGGCCGGCCGGCGAGCGAGGAAGATCGCAACGTGATCGAACGTGCTGTCGCGGCGGCGAAACGACGCAATCCGGCCATCGAAGAATCGGTCTTCAATTTTCTGCGCGATCTGCTGCTCTTCCGCTTCCCAGAAAATCTGGACGAAAAACAACGCGCGGAACACGTGCAGTTTGTTCTCAAGTTCCAACAGTTCACTGGCCCAATCATGGCGAAGGGACTGGAGGACACGGTTTTTTATATTTACAATCGGCTTGCGGCCTTGAACGAAGTCGGAGGCGAACCGCAGCAGTTTGGACTTAGCGTTGAGCGATTCCACCAGCGCAATCTGCAGAGGCAGCGCGATTGGCCGGCGTCATTACTTTCAACCTCGAGCCACGATACTAAGCGCAGTCAAGACGTTCGGGCACGAATGCTGGCGATTTCAGAGATCCCTCAGCTCTGGGGGCGTTCCCTTCAAAAATGGCGAACTGCGAATCGGCGATTCAAGAGACGCGTTGATGAAATCGAAGCGCCCAACGGAAACGAGGAATACTTGCTTTATCAAACGTTACTCGGCACCTGGCCCATCGACCTCACTGGCGCCGCTGTTCCGACTGTCAGCACCGAATTCGTTGCGCGGATTCAGCAATACATGGCCAAGGCGTTGAAGGAAGCGAAGCTCAATACCAGCTGGATTCAGCCGAATGCCGAATGGGACAATGCGATGTCGGAATTCATTGCCAAGATTTTGGAGCCCAGCCCGCGTAATAAGTTCATCCCGGCATTTCTGCCAGTGGCGGAAGAAATCGCCCGACTCGGCATGATTAATTCTCTCGCCCAAACAATCGTTAAGATCACGACACCCGGAGTGCCGGACATTTATCAGGGGACCGAGATTTGGGATGACAGCCTTGTTGATCCTGATAATCGCCGGCCGGTCGATTATGCCCGCCGACGGGAAATGCTGGCGGGAGTTCGAAACACGTCACCAGAGGAACTGCTGCGGTGCTGGCCAGATGGCCGAATCAAATTGCGCGTCGTCCAGAGATTGCTGCACCTGCGACGGGAAAATGCCGGGTTGTTTCGAGAGGGGAATTATGAAGCTTTGAGCACGCATGGAACTCTCGCTGGTTCCATTGTCGGCTTCATGCGAAAGCAGGATGAGAAAGCGGTAGTTATTCTTGTTCCCCGCATTTCGTCACGCGTCGGGTTTCCTCCAATTGGTGAGCGTTGGGGCGACACCGGAGTTGCAATCTCGGAATCGATGCGATCGAAGTTGTTCCGGGATGTTTTTACCAATCGCGAAATTAAGGCAGAGAATTCGGATATCCGTTTGGCCGATGTGATGTCGGAGTTTCC
>QHNU01000237.1 GCA_003218525.1 Verrucomicrobiota bacterium | reverse complement strand
CGAATTTCGCCAGCGTCTTACCGATCACTTCGGAATAGGTCGGTGTCGGTGTCGGCGCGGTCTCGCCCGTCTCCAGTTTGTATTTGCCCAGTCCGTGAAATTTATCCGGCTGCTTGATCGCGGGTTCGTAGCCTTTGCCCTTTTTCGTGAGGATATGGAGCAAAACCGGCTCATCCTGAGTTTTTAAGAATTCGAACGTGCGGATAAGAAGCGGAATGTCGTGGCCATCGATCGGGCCGTAATAGCGCAAGCCAAGCTCCTCGAAGATCACGCTTGGGACGAGTAAGCCTTTTACACTCTCCTCGACCTTGTGCGCGAACTCGACGGCTGACTTGCCCGCGATGGCTTCGACGAATCGGCGAGCCTTCTCGTGCAACCCCGCATACATCGGGTTGGTGGTGAGAGTGTTAAAATAGGAAGAGATCGCACCAACGTTTTTTGCGATCGACCACTCATTGTCGTTGAGCACGACGATGAAGCGTTTCGTTTGGGATTTAGCATTGTTGAGCGCCTCGTAGCTAATGCCACAGGTGAACGCGGCATCGCCCGCAACAACGACAACGTGTTCATTTCCGCCGCGCAGATCGCGGCCAACTGCCATTCCAAGTCCAGCCGACAAGGCCGTGCCGGCGTGCCCCGCACCGTAGCAATCGTGTTCGCTTTCGGTCCGCAACAGAAAGCCATTCAGCCCTTGATACTGCCGCATGGTCCCAATGCGATCGAGCCGGCCCGTGAACATTTTATGGACGTAGCCCTGATGGCTAACGTCGAAAACCAACCGGTCCTTTGGCGTGTCAAAAACGCGGTGGAGCGCTATTGTCAATTCAACGACTCCAAGGTTGGGACCGAGATGCCCGCCGGTTCGCGAGAGCACCTTGATCAACTCATCGCGAACTTCCTGCGCAAGTTGTGGAAGATCCTGCTCCCGAAGCGCTTTCACGTCCGCCGGTCCGCGAATACCATCGAGCAAGCGTATCGTAGCCTTAGAAGAGACTGGTTTCGTCATGTTCCTTTTCCTCAACTTCGTTAGCCGGCGCCGTCTGCGCTTCTACCGGCTCGAAATTTTCCACGGAAGTTTTCCCGGTATAATCGCGTGTAATGATCTCAATTTTTTGTTCCGCTTTCGCCAGCCGCTCCTGGCAAACTTTTACTAGCTTCATTCCTTCTTCATAGCGAGCGAGCAAATCTTCCAGTAGCATTTTGCCGGATTCCATTTCTTCGACGATTTTCTCGAGCCGTTCCATTGCAGTCTCGAAACTCGGATCGCTGGTTGGTTTTTTCGCCTGGTTGGGCATGGCGGATTACGAATTAAGCATAGTGGGGGGCAGAAAAAAGCACGGAGTTCCGCCGCCGCTTCCTGGCAAGATGGAGTTTAGCTTGCGCAAGTCAGCAGCTTTTCGTTTTGTCGCGGCATGATGCGCACGGTAGCAGCGATCGCCCGATTGGACGCCCATCAGCGCGTTGTTGTCAGCTTGGTGATTGCGTCTGGTGTCGCCGGTGTTCTTCGAGCGCACGCGTTCTGGACCGTTTCGCTGGCCACCTACGATGTCTACGCGTTCGTTTCTCTGCTCCTCATATGGCTTACCATTGCACTCACTCCACGCGAAGAAATTCGCGCTGTCGCGGTTGATATTCGCGCTGGTCGTAATTGCAACCTCGGCAGCGATGATGGCGGTTGCACTCTTGCTTCGCTCGGCCAAAACCGAAAGCCGGGGACGTTTCACCATCCATCTTCTGCTCAGCGTGATTACTGTCATTTTGTCATGGTTCCTCATGCACAGCGTCTTCGGGCTTCGCTACGCTCACGAGTTTTATGGCGACAGCGAGACCAGCAGTGAAAAACACGCCGGCGGCTTGCTGTTTCCAGGACAAGATCCGCCCGACTACAGCGATTTCGCTTATTTCTCGTTCGTTATTGGTATGACCTGTCAGGTCTCGGATGTGCAAGTCACTTCCGGCGAATTGCGTAATCTGGCGCTTCTTCACGGAATTCTGTCATTCGCATTCAACACCGTAATTCTCGCCCTCACGGTCAATATCGTGGCCGGTTTGTGGTAGCGGTAGACCAAGGCCGTGTGACTGTTCGAGTCTAGCCGATTCGATGAAGTCAGGTCCGGCCTGCTTGGTAATGGCACAAGCGATGCTCGCAAACGCCCATCGTTGTGAAGGTTCGCAAAAAAATCCTGATCATTGATCGTGAACCGCGCGTCACTGGGCCGGTGCGCGAAGCGCTCGAAAGCGTGGGCCGATATTCGATCCGGGAGGAGCATGACGCCGCCTTTGCCGTGCATGCTGCGCGTTGGTTTCGACCCGACTTGATCATGGTCGACCTGACTAGGGCCGCCACTGATGGCGAACTCGTCGCCCAACAACTTCAAAAGGATGGCGAACTGCGCGATACACCGTTGCTTTGCCTGAGCAAGTTCGTTTCCGGGCCGGAATTTCTTTCCGCCGGAATTTTGTCTGGTTATAGCTTTCTCGCTTCGCCGGTGCCGATTGAACATTTGATCCGGGCAGTCGATCAGATGCTCTTTGGCCGGTAGCGCCTGTTGCCGCGTCTCGCTCCAGATTTTCCTAACTGGTTTGCTGCTTGTATGCGGCCGCGTCCTTTAAAGTTTTTAGATCCTCTGGGTTGTCGATCTTCAGGACAAAAATCCAGCCCTCCCCGTACGGATCCGTGTTGATGAGCGCTGGATTCGCTTCGAGTGCTTTGTTTGCGTCAATAACGGTACCTTTAACCGGCGCATAAATGTCGCTTGCCGCTTTCACCGATTCGACCACGGCCAGTGCTTCCTTCGCATTTACCGTACGTCCCATCTTGGGAATCTCGACAAACACGACATCGGTCAATTCGGCTTGGGCGTGATCGGTAATTCCAACCCGGATGTTCTCGCCTTCCCGCTTAATCCATTCGTGACTTTCGGTGTAAAGCAGGGCATCAGGGACGTTCATGATTTTTTATAGAGCGGTTTTTTCTCGATTGTGGCCGGAAATTTTTGCCCGCGGATTTCCACCTCCAACACGGTCCCAATTTTCCCGGCGGCGGCTGAGACATACGCCAAACCGATGCCGATGTTCAAGCTTGGCGAAAGGGTGCCGCTGGTCATCTCTCCTACACGATTGCCATTGGCAAAGACGGGATAATGAGGTCGCGGCGGTGGTCCTTTCTCTTTCATTTTTAATGCAATCAATCGTTCCTGTGGGCCTTTCGTTTTTGTCTCGTGCAATGGTGCGCGACCGATGAAATCCGGTTTTTCCAAGTCAACAAAGAGCCCGAGACCGGCTTCAAGCGGATTGCGGTCGGGAGAAAGATCGGAGCCATTGAGCGGGTAACACATTTCGAGTCGGAGAGTATCGCGGGCGCCGAGGCCGCAGGGTTTCATTCCGAATTTCCCGCCAATTGCCAATGCGCCTAGCCAGAGCTCGGTTGCAATCTTTGTCGGAAAGAAGACTTCGAATCCGTCTTCTCCCGTATACCCGGTTCGCGCAACCGAGATTGTGTTGTCAGAAAGCGTGAAATTCGCGATCTGATTGCGGACCGGTGCTTCTCTATCATTTCCCAACCACGCCCGAAAAAACTCCGCCGCACGAGGTCCCTGAATGGCAATCGCTCCAAAGTGCGGGCTGCAATTCCGCAATTCCAAATCGGACGGCTTATGTTTTTGTAACCAGCCAAAGTCCTCGTCTACTCGGGCTGCATTCACCACCAAGAAGAACTCCGCGTCTCCTGTTCGGTAAACAATCAGATCGTCAATAACGCCGCCCCGGTCGTTTAGTAAGAAGGTGTATTGACCGGTGCCGAGCCCGAGTTTGGCGACATTGTTGGTCAGCATTCTGTTTAGCCAATCTCTGGCCGTGTTTCCCGAGACGATGAACTGTCCCATGTGCGAAATGTCGAACATTCCGATGGCACTCCGGACGGTTCGGTGTTCATCGACAATCCCAGAGTATTGCAGCGGCATCAGCCAGCCACCGAATAGCACCATTTTGGCGCCCAGCTTCACATGCTCGTCTTTCAGTGGAGTGGTTTTGAGAACCTCGGCGAGCACCGGGCAAACTAGACGTCGGCTTTGCCCACGCAACCGCCGTCAGAATTTTCACGCGATCAATTTGAATAGAGGCGACGTGTTCGCTAGCGTCCCGCCCACAATGACATGGCCCGATAAACTCGAACGCCGCCTCGGCTTTCTCGCGGTCCCCGGATTGCTTCGCTACGTCGCTTTCTTGAACGCCCTCACTTTTTTACTCGAAAAATTAAGCCCGGGCTTCCTGCGGATTCTCGATCTGGATCCGGCGGCCGTCCTCCACGGCCAGGTCTGGCGGTTGGTCACTTATATTTTCATTCCGCAGATGACGAGTTTTCTGCCATTGCCGGACTGGGCCAATGTGGCCTTTTACGTTCTGTTTCTCTGGTGGATTGGCAACGGACTCGAAGCGGCTTGGGGTGCCTTCAGGCTCACTCTGTTTTTCTTGATTGGGATGCTTGGGACAACCGTTGCCGCCTTTTTCTTCGGCACAGCCTTTTCCAACTTTATGCTGACAGCGTCGCTCTTCTTCGCCTTTGCCCGCTTCTATCCCGATCTCGTTATCTATTTCGCCTACATTCTTCCT
>QHNU01000025.1:10599-13666 GCA_003218525.1 Verrucomicrobiota bacterium | reverse complement strand
CTAACGAGTGACCAGTCCATGTCTAGGGGGTGATGCGGCGGTGTTCATCTTCTTCAAATCAATCCTCGATCGTGGCTGCGATATCTCCCTCTTCTTCCACTTTCTTTTCATCCGCAGCACTTAACTTTGAAGGACTCAGGGAGATGGTTACTTTGGCGATCTTGCCGGTGAATTTGTTATCGCCCTGCTTGTAATCGTCTGACACAGCCGTTTCGCCATCCATTCCGACATCGGCCCCTTCATCGCCGGAGAAAGCGAACGGCTGCGTCTTGGGAATGTGCCCTTCCGCGACTTTCTTGTCGTCAACCAACAACATGCATTTGCCTCCCGTACCCGGCTTCGGTTGATCGATCTCATATTGAAATTTGATCATCTCCACTCCGAAGAAATTATATTCGTAGTGCAACTTTCCCTCCTTCATATAGAGCGTCCAGCCGCCAAACCTCCCGGCTTGTGCGATGATCACACCGTTGGTGTTGGCGTTGGCCAACTCCACCTCTGCTGTGATGGTGTGTGAGCGGTTCTTCACGTTGATGAAAGCGTTCTCCGCCATCCCGACCATCCCGGGATAAACCGTGAGCGAAGTACGCGAACCCATGATGTCCGGTCTGCCGGCCGTGGCGGGATTAAATCGCTCTGCTCTGCGGTCATCAATCGGCAAGACATAATTCCGGCTCGCTACTGTCATAAACAGATCTTGCAGCTCCTTCAGCTTGGCCGGGTTCTTTTCCGCAAGATTGTTGGCTTCGCTAAAATCTTCATCCACATGGTAGAGTTCCCATACATCCTTTGTGAGCGGCGGGTTCTCTACCATCAACCAGGGAATGGAATGGCGAGTACAGGCCACCCAGCCATCGTGATAGATCCCTCTGTTGCCGAACATTTCAAAATACTGCGTGGTATGCTTCGTCTTGGCGTTTGCCTCGTCAAACGTGTAAACGAGGGAGGTTCCATCGAACGGACGCTGTTCCGTTGCGTTTACCATCTTCGGGAAAGGAAGACCGACCGCCTCCAGCGCGGTTGGGGCTATATCTGTGACATGCGAAAACTGCGAACGAATTTCACCCTTGGCTTTGATCCGCTTGGGCCAGTGCATGACCATGCCGTTGCGCGTTCCGCCAAAATGAGATGCGATTTGTTTCGTCCACTGGAACGGAGTGTCGCCCGCCCAGGCCCAACCGATGGTGTAATGGGGAAAAGTACTCGGGCCACCCCATTCATTGATGTGAGGCATGTTGATTGAGGCATTACTGACGATGCCATTTAACGCCATCATCTCGTTGTAGGCACCCTCGGGGCCGCCTTCGGCACTGGCGCCGTTATCGCCAACGATGTAAATCAACAAGGTGTTGTCCATCACGCCCATGTCTTCGAGAGCTTGCACCAATCTGCCAACCTCATGGTCGGTATGCTCAGCAAAGCCGGCAAAGGTTTCCATCTGACGCGCTCCGAGTTTTTTCTGGTCGGGAGTCTGTGAAGCCCAGGAGGGAATTTCTTTGGGTCGCGGAGTGAGCTGCGCACTTTGCGGGATGATTCCCATTGCCTTTTGCCCGGCAAAAGTTTCCTCGCGCAGGTTGTCCCAACCCTGGTCAAACTTGCCCTTGTATTTGTCGATGTATTCTTTCGGGACGTGGTGCGGCGCGTGGAGCGCGCCGGTCGCGAAATAGACATAGAACGGTTTGTCAGGTGTGAGTGAATGCTGCGCTTGCATCCAGCCGATTGCCTGGTTCGTCATATCGGTGGTGAAATGGTAATTCGGATCGTGAGGAGGCTCTATGCGAATGGTTCCGTCAAAAATCGCCGGCGCCCATTGGTTGGTCTCGCCGCCAATGAAGCCATAGAACTTGTCGAAGCCTGAGTGAGTCGGCCAGCGATCATAAGGCCCCGAGACGGATACTTCCCAAGGCGGAGTCTCATGATACTTCCCGAAAGCAGCGGTGCTGAATCCGTTCAAGCGAAGCATTTCTGCGAGAGGCGTTACATCGTTCGGCCTGATGCCGGTGTTGCCCGGAAAGGCCGTCGCAAGTTCCATAATGGCACCGGCGTTGTTCACGTGATGGTTGCGGCCGGTGAGCAGGGCGGTGCGCGTGGGAGAACAGAGCGCAGTTGTGTGAAAGGCATTGTACCTTAGCCCATTTGCTGCCAGACGATCGAGGGTGGGCATGTTGCAGGGTCTGCCAAAGGCGCCGGACTGTCCGAAACCGATGTCGTCTAGCAAAACGATCACTACGTTGGGCGCGGCGGGCGGCGCTTTGATCTCGAAGCGCGGTGGCGCCTTGGCGTTGCGTGCATCCAGTTCTGTGGTTGTCGGGTACTGCGGCTCGCGAATCGGCAGCACCGTGCGGTCCAGTCCGTCTGTGGACTGTCCCAAAGCCGAGGCCGCGGTGACCGCCAGTGCACAGGCCAGCATGAGGTTTTGTGTGCGTGTGGTTTTCATTTCATTCAATTCGTTTTGTCCGCGTTTGAGCAGGTTCTTGCATTTTCCTACTTAAAATCCGTTCATGCTGAACACACCGAGACTATTGTTCCTTTCGGTGTAGTATTTCGTCGCGGGCTTGGTACAGTATTGTCTTACGCTTTAGGCCTGCGGACAAACCTAACTCTTGTTCTTGTTCTTGCTATGCCAGAGAGCGAGAATAGTAGCTGCAAGGACTAATTCAGTTATTAAGGTAGATGTGTCGACGGTCATTTTCCTCGCGCAGCTACGATAGCCCAGCATCCTAGGTAAGTGATCCCCAGACAGAACAAAGAGTAGATAACTATTCCCAGAATATGTTCCATAAGTTTTTACCTTTCAGCTACTCCTGTTCGAGCGGGCGGTGTGTAGCGGCGATAGACCCATTGGATCCCCTTTGCGTCAAACTGCTGAGCAGTTCCGCCAGGCGCGAGTCGTAAGAATCACACGAGGGGTGTTCGCCGTCGGACTCGACCCATTCGGGATGTTGGATCCGCAAGCCGTCATGAATCTGTTGCTGGAGCTCGGTGTAAGCGTGGATTTGGTCAGACATCGCAATCGCTTGGTGAAAGATTCAAGTCCGCCGCGGGACGGTTTCCACGAAAGGTTGGG
>QHNU01000025.1:0-10586 GCA_003218525.1 Verrucomicrobiota bacterium | reverse complement strand
TCATTGAAGAGCCTTGGCGCCGTTAGCGCGCGGAACGGACAAGTGAGCATACTCCAGAAAACGGCATGCAAATGCCTGCGGTGTGCGCGACGCCGGGCCAACTGGATTACTTTGGAGCGCTGGCGCTGCAGCAACACGGCGAGCAGTCCGCTTTGCGTAAGGGTCGGGGTTAAAAGAGCCGGAATTAATTCAGTCATAACGATTTTCTTTTCCGAACACTTTCGAAGGTTTGG
The DNA here is from genome assembly GCA_003218525.1 of Verrucomicrobiota bacterium. Lineage (GTDB taxonomy): Bacteria > Verrucomicrobiota > Verrucomicrobiia > Chthoniobacterales > UBA10450 > AV69. The sequence continues at coordinate 10,353 of QHNU01000025.1, read as the reverse complement.
TGGGCTCTGCCTATGGGACCTTAGGGCAATACGTCCACGTGGCTCGACGAAAGCTGCATTCCTCTTGCGATCCGCTCCGCGGCCGATGCGCTGCGAGCGACGCCCGACCGCTGCGAGCGTTTCGAGAGCGGCAGTCCATTACGCGTCGTAGACCGCTTCTGTAGATTGCGCTAGGGTCCGCGCCTGTGCTGAGCGCTGGAATTGTTGGGCTGCCGAATGTCGGCAAATCGACCCTCTTCAACGCTGTCACACGGACCCACAAAGCGCCGGCTGCAAACTATCCGTTTTGCACCATCGATCCGAATCTCGGCATGGTCACCGTGCCGGATGCGCGCCTCGAGGTGCTTGCCAAACTCTCGCGCTCCCAAAAAATTGTTCCGACCGCGATCGAGTTCGTCGACATTGCCGGTTTGGTCAAAGGCGCGAGCACCGGCGAAGGGTTGGGCAACCAATTTCTCAGCCACATCCGTAAAGTGGACGCAATCGTGCAGGTCGTACGCTGTTTCGAAAATCCCGATGTTCATCATGTCAGTGGCGCGATTGATCCCATTCGCGACATCGATGTGATCAACACCGAACTCGTACTGGCCGATCTTGCTTCCCTTCAAAAGCGCCGTGACCGGTTGCAGAAAGAACTGCGCGCCGGATCCAAACCGGCCAAGGCAGAAAATGCAGTGCTGGAGAAGTTCCTGCCCCACCTGGACTCGGGGAAGCCGGCGGTGACTTTGTCACTGACCGAGGAAGAGAAAGCAATCGCGCGCGGATTTTTTCTGCTTACTGCCAAACCAACCCTGTTCGCCTGCAATGTGGCCGAAAGTGATCTCGCGCTTTTGTCGGGCGGCGAAGAAAATCCGGTGACACACCATGTGAAAGCGGTACAGGAGTACGCGAAGAATCATTTCGCCACTGAAGCCGTCGTCATTAGTGCACAGATTGAAAGCGAGTTGGTTGATCTAAGCGAGGTGGAAGCGGCTGAGTATTTGCGGGATCTTGGTGTGAACGAGAGTGGAGTCGGCGCGCTTATCCGTGCCGTTTATCACCTGCTCGGATTGCGCACTTATTTGACCACGGGTGAAAAAGAATCGCGGGCCTGGACGATTCACGCCGGCGATAAAGCGCCGCAAGCAGCCGGGGTCATTCACTCCGATTTCGAGCGTGGGTTTATTGCAGCAGAAGTAATTCAGTATGAGGAACTCGTCTCCCTAGGTTCGTCTGCCAAAGCACGGGAAGCGGGGAAACTTCGAATCGAAGGCAAAGATTATGTGGTCAAAGACGGCGACGTTATTGAGTTTCGTTTTAACGTCTAACGGTCACTCGGGCGCGTAAAGAATGCGACCACACTGCTCGCAACTGACAATTTCGCTGTCGCTTTTGGCCCGCACTGCCGTCTGGGTAGTGACTTTCATGTGACATCCGGTGCAAACTCCGTGTTCGACGGCCACAACCGCTGCATCTCCCTTGCTCGAAAACAATCGCTCGTAGCGATAGAGCACATCCTCGTCAATCGTAGTAGCCAGTTGCTCGCGTTCTTTGGCCAGGTCTCCCAGGCGCGCCTCCAGCGTCTTCGCCTTTTGATCGAGATCAACAAGTTGTCGATTAACCGAATCCCGCCCGGCCGCGGCCATTTTTTCCTGAATGGAAATTTCGGATTTTAACTTGTCGGCCTGTTCCATCAATTCGAGCTCCTGATCTTCCAGCTGCACGATCTCCTTTTCATAACGCTCGATCTCGTGGCCCATCGCCTGAAATTCATCATTCTTACGCGTTTCGTACTGCTGCGTCTTCAATCTCGAGATACTATTCTGGCGGGTGCCGACATCGAGCTCGAGTTTTTTGCGCTCGATCTCGAGCTGTCTCGCCCGTTGTTTGAGCGACTCGAGAGTAGCGGCGTTGGCTGCCAGTTGCGCTTCAAGGTTCTTTCGCTGTTGCGGAAGCGTTTTAACCTCGAGTTGAATTTGCCGGATCTTCTGATCCCGGTCCTGCAGGATCAGCAGTTTTTCCAGCACCGCTTGCACGCGCGAACGCTATCGGCAGAGGCGAACTGCGTCAATTGTCGGCGACTCAGTACAGTTCGACCGGGGAGTGCGATCCTTTTTCGGTGCTTCGCTGAGCCGCCCGTTCTTCACCAAGAACTGCCACCCGCAACTCCCAGACTTCCGCATCCGTTTTACGGAACGCCTCCTCCGAGAACTTGGCCGGCGGCGCCAGGCTGGCTTTAAAGCGAGCCACATCTGCGAGAGCGGCATCCAGAAGTTGGCGCGGCAGCTTTTCAATCACGTCTCGCGCTTCCGCTACCCGGTCGATCCGATGACAAATCATGGCCAGATCATTGCCAGCATGGAAGGCCAGTCGCAGCATGTCAGCAAAGCTGTACTCGTTCAGAATCGCGCCCATATCGAGATCGTCCGTCATAGTCAGGCCATTGAAGCGCAGTTCGCCACGGAGCAAGTCAGTCACGATAGCCCGACTTAGCGATGCGGGCGTTTTTGTCGGCTCGAAGCAGGGATACCAGCCGTGACAAATCATCATGCTGTCCACTTTTGAGGAGAATTTGCCGAATACGGCGAGCTCGCTCGCACCGAGCTGAGCACGGGTCCTATCGATTTTCGGCAAATCGTAATGTGCATCGATGGTGGCGGCGGAATAGCCCGGGAAATGTTTGCCGCAGGTGGCGATACCGCTGGCACGAAGCGCGTCATTAAACGCTTCGGCGTTTTTGATTACTTCCTCGGGCGTCCTTCCATAACAACGACCGCGCAATGAATTGTCCGCGTTGTCGTCGAAGGAAATATCGAGCACGGGACAAAGATCGAGGTTGAATCCGAACAAGCGAAGCAGGCGGCCGGTAATATCGCCATGCCGGCCAATCAACCCGATCTCCCCCTTATCGCGCAACTGCTGCGCATTGGGCGGCTCGTTCCCGATCAGACGCAACCGTGAGACCCGGCCCCCTTCTTGATCAATTGTGATGATCGGTTCGATTTCGCTGACCTCACGGAGGTCATCAATTAACTTCCGTAATTGCACAGGCGTCTTGATGTTTCGTCCGAATAGGATGAATCCGCCTGGCTGCACTCGGCGCAGTAACTTGGCTTCCGCGGCGCCGAGTTCAGGACCACGGACGCCGACGAGGAGCAGTTGACCGGCTGAGGCATGCTTCATAACGTCCACGCTAAATTTAATGCGTTTCCCCGGAAACAAAATTGTCCTCGCTCTTCTCTTTGCACGGATATTACGACAACCCAGGCGCAGGCCGCCGTGAAACTCGGCATCGACGTGCTGGAGTCGTCCGGGTACGCCTTCCTGAACGGAAAACACGCGGAATCGACACGCTTGTTTTCGATCTGCAAGACATCGGCTGCCGCAGTTACACCTACATCAGCACGATGGGAAAATGCATGGAAGCAGCGGCGGAAAATGAGATCCAGTTCGTCGTCCTGGATCGACCTAATCCTCTCGGCGGCTTGCGCGCGGAAGGCCCTTTGATCGAGCCGCAATGGATTTCTTTCGTCGGGGCGTTTCCGGTCCCGTATGTGCACGGCATGACCTGCGGAGAACTCGCTCTGATGATCAACAACAAAGGTTGGATTAAGGGCCGTTGCAATCTCCACATTGTGCCAATGCGTGGCTGGACACGCAATTTCACCTGGAACGAAACCGGCCTGCGCTGGATTCGGACGTCGCCCAACATTCCGCGGTGGAATTCGCCGCATTATTACGTCGCAACCGGACTCATCGGTGAATTGCACGGACCGGAAACTGGCGTGGGCGGGTCACGGCCTTTCGAGATCATCGCGGCCCGGGGCGTCAGTGCGAGTACGTTCACCAACTACATGAACTCACAACGTTTGAATGGAGTGACGTTCAGCGAATACCGCGGCGGATCAGGCGGTGGTAGTTACCTCCACATCGAACCGGACGCGAGCGCCAATCTCACGGCCATTAACATTTATGCACTGGCGGAGATGAATCGTGAGTTGCGGACGAATTTAATTGCGCGCAGTAGTCGGGGGAAACGGGATATGTTTTTCAAATGTTACGGAAGCGCGTCGATCCAATCGGAACTTGCTCGGGGCAATGGACCGGCCGCGATCGTCGCTGGTTGGGCGGATGACGTCGCCCACTTCAAGAGCGAGCGAAAAGAGTATCTTCTTTACTGAGCCTGTCGTTACGGCCTTGCAAAAAATCGGAATCTACGGCGGTACGTTCGATCCAATCCATTACGCGCATCTGATTCTGGCGCGGGAAGCGCTCGAGCAGCTTCAGCTCGAAAGGATTATTTTCGTGCCAGCCGCAACTTCGCCTGGGAAAGATGCCCCGATCGCCTCAAACGACGTGCGTTGGGAAATGTTGCTGGCAGCCATCGCCGGAGACACATGCTTCGAAGCCGACGATTTCGAGCTGTGCCGCCCCCCGCCATCCTATACCATTACTACGATTAAACAGCTCGCGATCAAGCATCGCGAGGCTGATCTCTTCTTCTTGATCGGCGACGACAATCTGCCGCAACTCCCGACCTGGCGCGAGTTCGATGGTTTGCAAAAGATGGTGACTTTTGTCGTTCTGCGACGGGTGGAAAAGCCGATCGCGCACGAATATCTGAGTGTGGAGCGGCGAATCGATATTTCCGCCACCGAAATTCGAAACAGGGTTGCGAGGGGCGCCCCGATTCGTTATTTGGTTCCGCCAATCGTAGAGGAAATGATTCGGACGCGGTATACCTATCTGGAGGTCTCGAAATAGATTCCGAGCCGCTAGCCAGGGTCTGCGCCGACTTGGCCTCGAGCAAAAAGGCGGAAGAGATCACGGTGCTCGATCTACGAGGGATCTCGAGTTTTACCGACTTCTTCGTTATTTGCTCAGGAACGTCCGAGCCGCACCTGAAAGCAATCGCAGGCGAAGTCGAAGCGAAACTAAAAGAGGACTACAGAATTCGGCCCGCTGCCATTGATGGATTTCCCGCCAGTCAATGGATCGTGATCGATTACCTGCAAGTGATTGTCCATGTCTTCCACCGCGATAAGCGGGAATTTTATTCTCTCGAGGACCTGTGGGGCGACGCTCCTCGGCTGGAATGGGAATCCGCGCAGAGCGCACGCTAATCCTTACTGCGGCGAGGAAGAAGGCGACGCCGCTGCACCACTCTCTCCCGGCTTCACGTTCAACAGCTCGACCTCGAATATGAGAGTCGCGTTCGGACCGATGTCACCGCCGGCGCCGCGTTCGCCATAGGCGAGATTGGCCGGGATGAAAAACTGGTACTTAGAACCTGGTTTCATCAACTGCAATGCTTCTGTCCAGCCTTTGATGACGCGGTTAACCGGAAAGGTTGCCGGCTCACCACGCTTATAGGAACTGTCGAACTCAGTGCCGTCGACAAGAGTCCCACGGTAATTCACCACTACCGTGTCGCTCTCTTTCGGGGGCGCACCGCTTCCCTCTTTCACCACCTTGTATTGCAATCCGCTCGCGGTTGTTTTCACTCCGGGCTTATTTTTATTTTCAGTGAGAAATTTCCCACCCTCCGCTGTGTTTTTTTCTGCTGCCTCTTTGTTAGCCATCGCTGTTTTCTCCGTCATTTCCTTTGAGAACGTCGTCATCACCTGCCGAACTTCGTCCTCGGTTAAAAGCGGTTTGACGCCACTCAACCCGTCCTTCACCCCGGCGGCGAGTGTGTCACTGTTAAGATCCATTTTCTGTTTCTTAAAAGTCATGCCGATGTCGAGCCCGATGCTGTAGCTCAGTTTATCTTTTGCGTCCTTGAGCGTCGGCCGATCTTCGGCCAAAACGGGTGCCGCTAGAGCTGCCAATACCATGCCGATAAGAAGTTTTTTCATAGGATTACTACGCCACGTGGGCGAGAAGAAGTTCGGCACGCTAGTGGAGAAAGTGGCAGCGTCAAGCATACGAACCGTCGTCCCAGGAATAGCGGGCGCTGCCATCCTGACCGGGACACTGGGCCAAATTTCCATCGGCGCCACAATCCCGATCTCCGCCACCGAAGCCAACCGGATTGGCCGACGGATTTGGATAAACGAGTGTGGTGGCACCGTATCCGGTCTGACCTCGTGGAATGCCGGTGAAAATTTCGCGTCGCTCGGCATTGGGCATTTTATCTGGTATCCGCGAGGTCAGCGCGGACCGTTCGAGGAAAGCTTCCCGAAACTCGTCGGCTTCGTTTCTGCGCGCGGTGCCAGGCTTCCAGAGTTTCTCGTCTCCGGCCACGATATCGCCTGTCCGTGGAACTCACGTACGGAATTCTTGCGCGATCAGGATTCGCCGAAGATGAAACAGCTTCGCGCATTTCTCGTCGACACCATTGATCTTCAAACACAGTTCCTTATCGCGCGTCTGGAAGCCGCTTTGCCAAAGATGCTCGCCCAAGCATCCGCGGCCGAACGCGACAACGTGCAGCGGAAATTCGATCGGCTTGTGTCAAGCCCGTCGGGCTGCTATGCGCTGGTTGATTACGTCAACTTTAAAGGCGAAGGCACCCTCGCGACTGAACGCTATCAGGGACAAGGTTGGGGCCTCCTACAGGTACTCGGAAATATGCGCGACGCCGATTCACAATCTGCACTCGACGAATTCGTTACATCTGCCAAAACTGTTCTCCGCCGGCGAGTCGCGAATTCGCCGCCGGAACGCGGCGAATCCCGCTGGCTACCCGGCTGGCTCGCTCGTGTCGATGGGTATCGCGCACGATGATTAAATCCTCTACCATTGGAATTTTCAGCAGCGCAGTCTTGGCCGTCGCTCTTTCGGCCGACGCCCAATTATTCAATCAACCAAAGAGTGGTTTGCAGCCGATGCGGAGCGCAGTCGATTTGATCAAGAAACAGCCACCGCTGGCCGTGAATCAGCCTCTCCTGGGCAAGGTCACCCCTGATGATCTCCATATCATCGTTTCGCTTTCGAAACAGCGTGCCTATCTGTTGACGGGCGACCAAATCATCGTCGACTCGCCTATCTCCTCCGGGAAGCATGGACATAGCTCTCCTAGCGGCAGTTTTACGGTTCTCGAAAAGGATCCTAATCATCATTCGACCCTTTACGGGGATTTCGTCGACAGCTCCGGCCGAATTGTGCGCGCGGGCGTGAGCATGCACATCGATTCAGCACCCAGCGGCACGCACTTCCAAGGCGCAGCGATGAAGTGGTTCATGCGCCTGACCGGGGAAGGCGTCGGCATGCACGTCGGGATCTTGCCTGGATATCCGGCGTCGCACGGTTGTATCCGCATGCCGTCCGACGGCGCGAAACTTTTCTACGACCACGTCAAGGTAGGGACACCGGTCGAGGTGCAGGGATAGCGCGGGCTCGAGCGCTCCAGTGTCCGCTTGCCTGCTCGCGAACGCTTTCAGAGTCCTCAGCGGATAAGAGTGAAATAGCAGATGGAACTGCTGGTTCGGGGGCGGTTCACCGAACCGCCCGAGGCGAGTCCGAGCCGGACTGGCAAGGTCAATCGCCTACCTCGGCGGAATAGCGGGCGCGGTGCTGAATACGTTGACGCGGGCAAAGTTCGCTGGGACAGCGCACACTACAGCGCGGGTAAAGGGGATGACAGTAACCGGGACCATATGATGGCCCTGCCGCCGCTCATTGCGAGCGGCTTGTCATTTCGAGCGTAGCCGAGAAATCTCTGAATATTCACTTCGGGCATCAAGAACTTGATCGCTATTGGCTGGTATCAGGCAGCGAATCGATCATTTGCGTTGCGACCGCAGCGATTCCTGGTTTGTCCGGCATCGTTTTGTCGCGGCAGCGCTTTTTTGCCACCAGACAACGGCGATAACTAGGCGAGCAATCGTTTTCGCAACAAATCGAATGCGTTTTGCGCGAGGAGTTGTTTGAACGTCTCGCGATCACTCGGTAGAAAAAATTTACGGCAGATGGGCGCGTAACTTGCCGAAGAAATAGCGATAAATGCAGTCCCGACCGGTTTCTCCGCTGTGCCGCCGCTCGGCCCGGCAATACCGGTGGTCGCAATCGAATGCGTCGCCCGCGCAGCTGTCCGCGCGCCCTCACCCATCTCGAGCGCGACCTCTTGACTTACGGCGCCAAACCTCCGGATCGAGCTGGCAGCGACGCCGAGCGCTCGAATCTTTTCTTCATTGGAATAAGCCACCCAACCGGCCAAAAATACCTTCGAAGCACCGGCGACATTCGTGATTTGATGCGCGAGCAACCCGCCTGTGAACGACTCGGCCAGGGCCAGTGTCTCGCCCCGTTTGCTTAACAGGCGCACCACCACAGCGGCCAACGTTTCGTCTTCCGTGGTAAAGATCGCATCGGCCAGCTCGCTCTGGATAATTCCTTCTGCTGTTTCTACCGCTTCGGGACTTCCGCTCACGCGCACCTCGACCTCGCCCGGACGCGAGCAATAGCCAAGCTCGATACCGGGAATCGCGAGAATTTTTGCTCCGATCTTTTTCTCGACGATCGACTCGCCCATGACGGCCAATTGAAACTTCCGCATCGCCGGCGGATGCAAGTCTGCCGTAATCCGGTGCAGAATCGGGGCGACCGACTGCCGAAAAATAGGCTGCAGTTCGCGCGGCGGCCCGGGCAATAAGAACAGATGTGGCGACGAGACCGTCGAGTTCACGTTCGCCGGCAAATAAAGTCCGGGCGCAGTACCTCTGTCGTTCGGCAACACCTCGGCGCCAATCGGAACCTGCGCCTGCCGCCAGACTCGTTTCGTCAGCGCGATACGGCGAAGAGAAAGTCGGCTGTGGATCGCCTCGCGCACTCGCGTGTCTTCGATCAGCTCGAGTTGCAGCAACTCGGCGACAGTCTCCCGCGTGACATCGTCGGTGGTCGGTCCGAGACCGCCGGTGACGAAAACGATTTCTGCGCATGGAAAAACATCCCGGAGTGCAAAGGCAATGGTCGTCCCATCGGAAATGGTGCGTTGTTCGTCGATCCGCAGGCCGAATTCAAAAATCTCACGGGCGATGAATGCCAGGTGCGCATTGACGACGTCACCCAGCAAAATCTCGGTGCCGGTGTTGATCACAATAGTGCGCATTACATGCGCACTATGCGCTGAACGCGATCGCGCTACCAGAGGACGCTAGGCGGCGTCTTTGTCCTGCTTCTTCCGAATGAGTGGGAGTTTTTTACCTTCGACTACAGCGCGATTGATCGTCACCTCCGCGATGTCTTCACGGCTCGGTACGTCATACATGATATCGAGCATGATCCGCTCGAGCATCGAGCGGAGCGCACGCGCACCCGTTCCTTTCGTCACGGCCTGGGCAGCGAGAGCTTTTAAGGCATCTTTGGTGACGGAAAGCCGTACTCCTTCCATCGAAAATAGCTTGGTGTACTGCTTGACCATCGCATTCTTCGTCTCGGTTAGAATCGCGACCATCTCTTCTTCGGTCAGGGCATCGAGAGCGCTCACGACCGGCAGCCGGCCGATGAATTCGGGAATCATTCCAAACGCGAGCAAATCCTCCGGCTCGACGTGGCGCACGGCTTCGCGGGCAAGCGCCGCTTCCACCTCGAGAGTCGGGCTGCCGAAGCCCATGGTCTTTTGGCCGATCCGCTTTTGAACGATTTTATCCAGTCCGACAAAAGCGCCACCACAGACAAACAAGATTTTTTCGGTATTCACCTGGATGTATTCCTGGTGCGGGTGCTTGCGACCTCCCTGCGGCGGCACGTTGCAGGTACTGCCCTCGAGAATCTTCAGCAGGGCTTGCTGCACGCCTTCTCCGGAAACGTCTCGCGTGATGGAAACGTTATCCGTTTTGCGGCCAATCTTGTCGATTTCATCAATACAGACGATGCCGATTTCGGCACGTTTCACATCGTAATCGGCGTTTTGCAGCAACCGCAGAATGATGTTCTCGACATCTTCGCCCACATAGCCTGCTTCGGTTAGCGTTGTCGCATCCGCAATACAGAACGGAACGTCCAAGATCTTGGCCAGCGTCTTGGCCAACAAGGTCTTGCCCGAACCAGTCGGTCCGATCAGAAGAATGTTGCTCTTTTCGATCTCTACGTCCGCGAAGGGATCGGGCTGGAACGCGCTCGATGAATCAGAGGGTGCGTTCGTTTGCAGGACCCGTTTGAAATGGTTATGCACCGCCACTGACAGAGTCTTTTTCGCGATGTCTTGTCCGATCACATACTGGTCCAGGGAGCGTCGAATTTCGGCCGGTTTAGGAACACGAATCGTTGACGACTGTCGTCGCGCATCCTCGTTTAGCTCTTTGTCGAGAATGCTTTTGCAGACGTTAATGCAGCTGTCGCAGATGTAGACGCCCGGCCCGGCAATGAGCTTGCGCACTTCGGCATGACTCTTTCCGCAGAAAGAGCACATCGTCAGATTGGAAGCCCGGG
>QHNU01000236.1 GCA_003218525.1 Verrucomicrobiota bacterium | reverse complement strand
CCGGATCGAAACGCTCGAGCGCTCTGTGGCCAATTTTCTCTTCACCGGGGCCATCATGAGGGGCCACCAGCGTTTTGTAAAGGGCAAATTTTCGAGCGCGAAAACAGTCGATTTTACGAGCGGAAATCGACTTTATCGGGCCGGCGGGATTTGAACCCGCGACCTCTTGAACCCCATTCAAGCGCACTACCAAGCTGTGCTACGGCCCGTTCGAGCCAGAATTATCGCCGCGCCGGATCATGTTGCCAGGGAAGTTTTGCGGTGTTGCGAAACGCGCTGCTTTGGCCAAATCGAGTTGCGAAAACGTCGGTTTCAAACCATCGCTCGACATTTCAAAACGAGAAACTTTTACGACGAGAAAATGTAATCTTTGGGCCAAGTTCGGGGATCCCCAAAGGACGAGCAGCGAAACGGCGGTAGCGTTAGGCCAATAACACGGAAGTCACAAGACCGTAACAATTGCAGCCTTGTCAGGTTTGGTGTTTGGAATTATTAAGTATTCAGCCTGGCAACTGGTTAAGCTAATTAAGGGGTTCAGGGTAAAATTCGTTTAATCGAGCGGTCCGGCAAAAAGACGACCGAGCAGACCTTCGATTGTGAGAGCGCTGGCCGAACGATTAGAAATAGGGATTCCGTCGCGCTTTCGCGCCGGGGCGGCATGGCGAGCTTCGTTTGATTCCCGGTCGTTCATCGCTGCTTTACTGGTGTTTGCCAGTTATTTCCTCGGAGCGAAAATCGGATTCGCCCTAACCCTCCAGCCACATCCGGTTTCGGTTCTGTGGCCACCTAACTCGGTTCTACTGGCGGCACTCCTTTTGACGCCAATCCGAATCTGGTGGCTGATCCTGTTGGCTGCATTTCCCGCGCATTTAGCGGCGCAACTCCAGAGCGGCGTGCCGCCGACGATGATTCTTTGCTGGTTCATCAGCAATTCGTGTGAAGCGTTGATCGGAGCTGGCTGCATTCGCTATTTCATTGATCGTCCGGTGCGGTTTGATCGTCTCCGTAACGTCGGGATTTTTTGTCTATTCGCTGCGTTCTTAGGGCCATTTCTTTCTTCTTTTCTGGATGCGGCCTTCGTCGCCGCCAATCATTGGGGACAGGACAATTATTGGCAGGTCTGGCGAATTCGATCTACCTCAAATGTTTTAGCCGCGCTGACTCTGGCACCTTTGATTGTGACTTGGGGCGCACAAGGAATCGCCTGGCCGGGCAAGATTCGCCGCGCGAGACTTGCCGAAGCCGGCCTCCTTGTCCTTGGTCTGCTTTCGGTTAGCACCATTCTTTTTTATGAAAAGGCGCCGGCCGCAGATTCAACTTTGCTTTACTTGCCGTTGCCATTTTTGTTATGGGCGGCGGTACGTTTCGGCTCGCGCGGTGTGAGCGCGGCCATCTGCACGGTGGCGTTTCTTGCGATATGGAGCGCGGGCCACGGCTATGGTCCGTTTTCGACAAGATCGGCAGCAGAGAATGCACTTTCGATTCAAATGTTTTTAATCGTCATATCGGTCCCGTTGCTGTTTCTCGCCGCCGTCATAGAAGAACGTGGCAAAGCGGACGCGGCCCTCCGCGGACGCGAAGAGCGTATTACTCTTGCGGCTGAGACAGCGAATCTGGCGTTCTGGACGATCAATTTCGAGCGCAATGAATCGTGGATGAGCGGAAAAGGCCGGGAGATTTTTAACTTTGGACCGACCAGGCCTTTCTCCCGCGAGCTATTTCTCTCGCGTGTGCATCCGGAAGACCGAAACCGGGTGGCCGAAACGATTGAGGATGCACGAGCGGGGTCCGAGACATTTGAAGTTGAATATCGGCTGCTGCGACCGGACGGTGAAACACGGTGGCTCATCGCGCGGGGCCGTTATCTTCGCAACGATCTGGGCAAAGTAACGGAACTGATCGGGGTTGCCATTGATGTCACGGCGCAAGTGAAGGCGAATCTTCAGCTCCGGTTGCAGCGCGAAGAGATGGCGCATCTAAGCCGGGTGGCGTTGATGGGCGAGCTCACCGCATCGCTTGCGCACGAGCTCAATCAACCTCTCACTGCCATCGCCAGCAACGCCGCGGCCGGGAAACGATTTTTGGCGCAGAGTCT
>QHNU01000235.1:583-3582 GCA_003218525.1 Verrucomicrobiota bacterium | reverse complement strand
ATTGCTGCGCATTCCACGCGTGATCGCGCGAGTCCAGGCCTTTCAAGCGCTACCCGATTTGGATCGCAAGTTCGATCTCATCACGGCGCATTTAATTTGTTTCAACAATCATAAGAGCGACAAACTGTGGGGGCCTTCCGAATGGGATTATTTTTTGAATGATCTTGCCGGGCGCCTGACGCCACAGGGTCGGGTTTGGCTCGAACTCAACCGCGAGTACGACGGCACTTACTACACGCCTGAATTGGAGAGGTTCTTCCGCGAGCGAGGGGCTCAGATCAGCTCCTATCGCGTGACGTTCAGCTCAGGGAAGCTCGTGCCTGCCGGAGTTGCGTTAGCCGCGTTCTGAAATCGTCGCGCCGCCGTTGATGTTCTTCGACCACGCTTTTCGGCGCGCGTTCGACGAAAGAGGCATTCGCTAGTTTGGCCTCGGTCGATTTTAAATCAGTTTCCAACTTCGCGATCTCCCTCTCGAGCCGTTCCCGCTCAGCAGCACGGTCTCCTTTATCAATAACCAGAGATAATTCACCCAAAGTCACCGCAGCGAGAGATGAGCCCATCGGCGGCTTGGTTTTTGGATTAATTTCGAGCGACTCCGCGCTCAGCAGGCGGGCAATAGTAAGACTCTCATCCTCAATCCACGCCGCCTCCGATCGGAGCATGAAACGCGCTTTTCGGTTCGACGGCACACCTGCTTCCGCGCGCAAATTTCTACCGGCTTCGACAAGTGCGTAAATGGAGTGGACGCGTGACTGGGCCGTTTTCAAGCGCTCCTCATCGCCGAGATCAATTGGCGCTGGCAGGGGCGCGAAATCCAAAAAGAGGTTTTTGTCTTTCGCGAATCCCATCAGCACCCAAAGCTCCTCCGTGATATGAGGCATGAATGGATGCAACAACCGGAGAATCGCCGAGCTGATGTAATCCATCGTTGTTAAGGCGGCGTTTTTGCGCACCTGATCATCGCCAAAAATGTCTGTCTTGGCCGCTTCGACGAACCAATCGCAATAATCGCTCCAAACAAAATCGTAGAGCCGTTGAGCAATGGTATTGAATTGGTAATCGCGATACCCCGCCTCAGTCGCATCAATTGTTTCATTCAGACGTGCCAGTACTTCGATCGCATAAATCGAAAGCTCAGCCGGCTTCAACTGCGGATCGGGATCGGATGTCCCATGCATTTGACGAAAACGCGCTACATTCCAAAGCTTGGTTGCGAAGTTTCTTCCCTCCTCGATTTGTTTCTCATCGAAACGGATGTCCTGTCCGCTCGGCGATATCCGCATGAGGCCGAACCGCAAACCATCGGCACCGTACTTTGCGATTAGATCGAGCGGATCGGGAGAATTCCCAAGCGATTTCGACATCTTCCGGCCCTGTTTATCGCGAATCAACCCGGTAAAAAAGACGTCGCGAAAGGGAATATTGTCCTCGTCCCGTTCTGTTTTGCCGGGCTTGAGCTCGAGGCCGGCAATGATCATGCGAGCCACCCAGAAGAAAATAATATCTGGGGCGGTAACGAGCACACTGGTTGGATAAAATTTCGCGCGGGTCTCCACGTCCATCGTCTCGTAAGCCCAGAGCCACGATGAGAACCAGGTATCGAGCGTGTCGGGATCTTGCGTCCAGCCTTCGCCAGGCGATTCGATTTGGACACGTAGCTCGCTGCCGCGGTACCACGCCGGAATTCGATGACCCCACCAAATTTGCCGGCTGATACACCAATCCTGAATGTTCTCGAGCCATTGTCCATAGACCTTCTCCCAATGCGCCGGAAAGAAGCGGATCAAATGTTGGCGGACGACGCGGAGCGCTTCCTCGGTTTTAGGATAACGCAAAAACCATTGCTCGCTCAGACGCGGCTCGATCGGAACGCCGGCGCGCTCGCTGAACCCGATTGTACTCTCGCGCGGTTCGGTTTTTGAAAGTAAACCGCGCTCCCGCAGAATCTCGGCTGCGCGTTCGCGCGCTTCCAATCGATCCAGACCGTGTAGTTCCGGCACAGCCGGAAAGTTGATGCGAGCGTCGTCCGTGAGCACGTCAACAACCGGCAAATTGTGGCGCTGCCCGATTTCGAAATCGAGTTTGTCATGCGCGGGAGTTACTTTCAACGCCCCGGTCCCGAATTCCGGGTCGATAGCCTCGTCGGCGATAATCGGGAGTACCGCGCGGGCCAGCGGTCGCCAGACTTTTTTGCCGATCATGTCTCGATAGCGCGAATCACTGGGATGCACCGCCACGGCCACGTCCGCCATAATCGTTTCCGGACGGGTCGTGGCCAGTTCCAGAAATTTTCCCGGTTGTTCGACAAACTCATATCGCACATAGAAGAGGCTGCTCTTTTGCGGCGTCGGAATGACTTCTTCGTCCGACAGAGCGGTCAGGGCTGCTGGATCCCAATTGATCATTCGCCGACCGCGATAGATCAGTCCCTTCTCGTAAAGATCCACAAAAACCTGAAGGACAGCGCGGACATATTCCTTGTCGAGGGTGTAGCGCTGTCGTGACCAATCCGCTGATACCCCGAGACGTTTCAGTTGTTCGATAATGATTCCGCCGTGTTTTTCCTGCCACTCCAAAACGCGCCGCAGGAATTCCTCTCGTCCGAGGTCATGCCGGGTTTTGTTCTCCGTGCGTCGCAGATGTTTCTCGACCGCAGTCTGGGTTCCCACGCCGGCATGATCCATTCCCGGTAGCCACAGCACCTCATGTCCGAGCATGCGGGCGCGGCGCGCCAGGATGTCTTGAATGGTGTTGTTCAAGACGTGCCCGAGCGTGAGCACGCCTGTGATGTTGGGTGGCGGAATGACAATCGAGAATGGCGGCTTCGCTGAATTCGAATCTGCGCGGAAGGCTCCGGCGTCGAGCCATCGCTGATACCAGATCGGCTCAACAGTTTTCGGATCGTAATTTTTTGGCAAGTCCGCCATCAGGGTTGAAATCATCGAAGAGACCCAGGTAATTGCCAAATAAATCAGCGACGCATCCGCAGTTGCGGCCAG
>QHNU01000235.1:0-428 GCA_003218525.1 Verrucomicrobiota bacterium | reverse complement strand
TTTATCAGTTTCCGAATTATACCCGGGTCAACGGCGGTGTGGCATTGAGGAGTGATCAGCGCGGAATTCGCGCGGAATCCGGTCGGAGCGAACTTTTCATTAACGGTATTCGTTTCTTCACCAGTTTTCCCATTCTCAACAACAGCAGTGACAATCTGATCTCGGCCACCGACGTCATCAAAATTATCGAGCCGGTGCTGCGGCCGAGTCGTATCACTGGCGCCCAGCCAGTCGAGACGGTCGTGCTCGATCCTGGCCATGGCGGAGTCGATCAGGGTGCGGCGAACTCGTGGGGCAGCGAGAAGGCCTTCACGCTTGATGTCGCACTGCGCGCTCGGGATGCGCTGAGCCGCGCAGGATTCAAAGTCGAGATGACTCGTTCATCTGATATTTCAGTATCGCTGGACGACCGCGTAAGTTTCGCCAAC
>QHNU01000024.1 GCA_003218525.1 Verrucomicrobiota bacterium | reverse complement strand
CGTGTTGGGCGGAAATGTGATGACCGGCGATTCCGCATTGGCCGCAGAATTGAGATTTGCAGTATTGACCATGAAAAAAATAGACAAGACGCGCCTCAGTCCCTGGGCACGCGTTACACTGGTTTTGGGGCCGACAGGCTTGGCGGAAGATTGTGGCTCAGGGAGGATTGGGGTTCGAACGGTTTCACGAACGCTTCGTGAAAGTCATAAACTTCTTTGAAGTCTTCCATCGAATCTTCCTCCGTCTTCCCGAAAATCCCAGCTCCAATAAGGTTGAAGACCATGTGGCCAATATCTTCGCAGCGGTGAATCCCCCAGAAAGAAAAAACGCTTAACGCCATCGGTCCGAACTCCTTCAACGCGTATTGGCGCACTCCCTCGAGAAGCTCCGGCCCGGCTACATGACGCACCGTAGCGCCTTTGATTTTTTTCTGCTGCTTGGTGGTATAATCGAGTGCATTGCGCAGGAAAATGTAAGCATCGCGCTGATAACGAGGATCAGCTGCCACGATGGAATCGAGTGCCTCAGTAAAGCCAATTTTCTGCATTGCTAAATGCGCCTTGGACGCAGGAGCACGATAGCGGGCAAGTTTCCGCCGAGCAAATCGCACCCTGAAATTGCGAGCTCTATCCGATCAAATCACCTGCTTTACTGAAACTGCAATTCCATGGCATCGAGATAAACCGAGATCGCGTCACGGCGTCGAGTAACCTCCTCGGTCGTCCGCGCGGCCCGGACGTAGTCCTCGAAATCGCCACTCGACGTGCTCGCTTGCGTCGCCTCGAACCAATTCATGAAGTCCTCGGCTTCGCGCATCCGGGAAGACACCCGCTCCCGCAACTGCACGGTCGCGGCTGCTCGTCTGGATAGACCATGCCATTTTTTAGCTGCTAAAGATTGCGCCATCAATCGATAATCGAGGACGACTGGACGCAACAGTGGATGAGCGCGAACGGCCAGGAGCATCAAACGCTGCGCCAGCTCGCGCGCCGCAGGGATGTCGACCAGCGGACGTGCCACGCGCACGGCTTCATCGAGTGTCAAAGCATTCTTTCCGGCGTGATCCTTCGCCACCTTGGTCTGGAGGAGTTCATCCAATTGTTGCGAAGTGGAGGAGAATGTATTCAGCAGAGAACGTTGTTCGTTCCCGAGGCACGCGACCAGTGCGTTCCAAATTTGCTCGGTCTCTTTCTCCCGGTTTCCAAGCCAGGGAAAATGGGCCTGTAAATCGGCCAGCGGATCGGATGAGGCGTGCGGCAAGTCAGTGATGTAATGGTGCAACTGTGTGCGACCTCCGGTGTGTTGCGTCAGGATATTTACCAATGAGCGCGCGCAGGCGCGATACAGACTAACCGATTGTGAATCGAGGAGTTCCGGTCGCTGAGCAAGAAAACCCCTCAACGGCACCGGATGAGCGCTGAGGCTCTCGAGAGCGGCAAGTGCGGCCGGCGATTCGTCGCGCAAACTAAGAATCCCATTGATGATCCAATCGGGCGGCGGCACATAGGACACGCCTGCTGGCAACAAAGGTGATCCCCGATAGGCGATCTCGAGTAAAATCGCGCGTACCAGCTCACGCTTTACCACCGCTGGGTCGACTTCAGGCGTGATCAAAAGATCTAATTGGATTTTTAATCCAGAGCCGGTTTGACTGAAGTTAAGCGTTGCCAAAGGAGTCTCCGGTAGGTTCGTCTGGGGTTGTTCAACATTTAACAGGATCGGGACTAACCAGTTGTCACCCGTTTCCAAGAGCGCGAGCACATTGCGTTTCGAGTGCTCAGCCAGCTCAGCAACGGCACCACGCAGACGCGCATCGCCGCCAAACACGATAAATTGGCGCGAGCTGCTTACACTGCGCTCGAAAGGAACACCGGAAACCGTAGCGACGCCACCAGTCATTAGAATGACGCCGATGAGATGGAGAAAGGTCGGATTAGAGAATCTCACAATTGGCCGAGGTTAGGCCTTTAGTAGGCAAATTTCGAGCGCGACTTATTAGGAAAAAATCGTGTCAATTTTTCAGGCGAAGCGAACAACGCTTCGGTGAGGAGTTTGATCGGAAAACCACGGCCATAAAATGCAAATCATTGAACCTGGTGGTCATCGCTTGCCTTGCGGTGACGGCACCGTCGGCACTGGCCGATAGCTGGAACGGCGGCCGCCGGAACTGGGGGCGGCTCGGGGAATTGGAGAGGACATGGCGGGCTTTCGTGGTCACGAATGGCGAGGTCGCAACTGCTTTGGCGGTTCCGGATGGAACTTCGCGATCGGGTTCGGTTTCCCGCTTTATGGTGGCTTCTATCCTGAACACTAGGGCGGATATTATCCCTACCCCGGATTCTACTCGGACGGAGACGAATACCAGTGCGGTGGATACCAGAAGGAAAGTTATTCCGGCAATATCTGACGGGGCCGCGCTTTGGGCGACCGCGAGGCTGCTCTGATTGTGCGAGTCCGCCGACGACTGGCCAGGGCCGGCATTTATCACAGTCCCATTGATGGCGTCCTCGGAGATCGAACTCGAAGAATATGCCATCCGTATTTACGAACGCATCCATGGATTGCCGGCGGACGGGCGGATTGCTCGTCTTTCGGATCGATCCTGATCCACAATTTTGCGGAAAAAGTTTGAAAGAATTCGTTCCGGCTTCGTCTAAATCAACGAGGGTTATGAAAGCAAAATTGTTAATACTGAGTGCTCTCGCATTGCTTTCGCTAGCGGTGCCGGCGATCGCGAAAAAACGCGTTGTAGAAACAACGTCTGACGGGAGACCGATCGTCGCCAGCACCGGTAAACATTGGAGAAATCAATATCGTGAGAGCAGCACGTCGTTGGGCATTGGCCTGGGGTTTGGGGCGCCATTCTACGGCGGATACTATGGTGGCTTCCCGGGATATTACGGCGGCTACCCTTACGCCTACGGCTACAGCCCGTATAGTAATGGGTACGGATATGGCGGCTACTACAGGGGCGATCCGTACTACTACCATGGCACGGTCTATCGCGGCTATGGTCGATCGATCGTTGCGCGCGTTCAAGCTCGGCTGGCCCGTGCTGGCTATTATACGGGTCCGATCGATGGCGTGATCGGGCGGCGCACCCGCTATGCAATCCGGGCCTACGAATATAGGCACGGGTTGCCGGTTGATGGACGAATTGATGGTCGTCTGTTGGCCAGGATGGGACTTGCCTAAAACAATCGAGGTTCGGGGTGCCGGCGGGTGGTAGCGAAAGCGGCCCGCCGGCAATTGTTTACCGCGGAGCGGCGAAGATCACTTCTTTGTCCTGGAATTCAATCGAACCGACTCGTGATAGCTGCTTAGCTTCTCGTTGCATCGCGGTGACGAAATCACCAAAGAGAAATCCGGCATATTTCATCAATTGTGGGTGGATTTGCAGGCGGCCGATTGAGCCGCCGCTAGCGAAGCTACTTAACTTACCGTCCCGCAGCTCCACGGTATAAATCCCAGTCGTGTAGAAGGAGTAGCCGAAAATGGAACGTTCCATCGTCAGGCCACAACGGCCGTTATCGAAGCGGACGATCGCGCGATTAAAATCAACGAGTGGATGATTAAGTTTTCCTTTTTGGGTCCTTAAGGTATTCGCAATAAATCCATTTACGCCCTCCTCGTCATAGCGCAGGAATGGTGGCCGGTGATATTGGATCATCATTTCGAGATCCAAATTGATGTGTGGGGGAAGATTGTCGGATTTTTTCTGGCTGGGAACCTCCGGAGGGATCAGCATTTCTACCACCATCGCAGCAACTCCCGCTGCCAATGTCAGTTTCAGAGCTTGCAGGAATAAGGAGCGGATTCTCGCTTTGCGCTGATTAAACATCCCCTGCACGCGTTTCTGAATCTCTTCCGGCGCCTCCGTCTGAGGCATTTTGCGTGCGGACAATGCCGATCGGTCGAGACGAGCTCCGCAGGAATGGCAAAAAATCCGCTCGATTTCATTCTCGTGCCGGCAGTCAGGGCAAGTTAGAGTGACGGTTGTTGCTGCGGTCATTCCTTTTTCTCCGATTTCGCGGTGGCTGATTTCGATTCGGTTTTAGTTTCCGTTTTTGGTTTCTCGGTAGAAGAAGGAGGGGATTCCTTTTTCGCCGCTTCCCGGTACGAGTTGCTCCGATAATCAGTGATGTAGAAGCCCGATCCTCGGAAAAGGATCCCAGCACCAGCGCCAAGCAGTCGTTTCACCTTACCGTGACCCCATTTTTTGAGCCGGCAAAGGTCCTTCGGGCACTCCCGAAATGGCTCGTCCCGCATCGATTGAAATGCCTCAAAATTTTGCCCGCATTTTTCGCAGGCATATTCATAAGTGGGCATAGTTTGATTGATCAGTCGCAAGTAGATGCTTCGGAAGCAAAATTCAAGCCGGACAATCTCTTTGCGCGTCCGGTTCCTGCTTCTTAGCCGCTTCCTTGACTTTGGAGAATCGACGGTGAACGTCCTTGCCCAACCATGAGATTTAGCGCTAAGCGAGCTCTTCCCCTGTTCGGAGCTGCCCTCTTTTCGGTTGCCCTGATTGGCTGTGAATCGGAGGAAGCTTACCAAACCCAGTATTTGGGTGGGGTTTACGGTGCCGGCCCAGTTTCAAGCGGTGCGCCGCAGGATAACGTCTCCTATTGGGACGGCGATCCTTCGGCGGGCAAACCAACGGTAAGGATCAGCTTGGGCGAGCAACGCGCTTATTTCTACAAAAGCGGCCAGTTAGTCGGCATCTCGCAACTATCCACCGGGCGTGAAGGATTAAATACGCCCAACGGTCACTTCTCCATTGTGCAAAAGGATCTGAACCACGTCTCCAGCAAGTACGGCGATTACGTCGATGCCGCGGATAACGTGGTGAAAGCAAACGTCGAACTCGGAAAAGATCCGAAGCCGCCCGGGACGCATTTCAAAGGCGCACCAATGCCGTACTTCATGCGGATCGTTGGCGGCGTCGGAATGCACGCCGGCTATCTTCCTGGCTATCCCGCTTCACATGGTTGCATTCGGATGCCGGAATTCATGGCTGAAAATTTCTTTAAGTCGGTTTCAGTCGGCACGCCGGTAACAATTACGAAATAGACGATCGGTATCTCGATACGTTTCCATTCGGTTCGGTAGCCCATCGGTCGATTCCTGCGAAACGCGCGAAAACCGCTGCAAGACGAGGAATTGCAGGAGGCGCAACTTCATCAAGACTTTGGCATGACCGGCCACGATGAAATCCTGACTCTGGTCGTAAAATCGCCTCCCATCGCTGCCAAACTCGCGCACCTTGGATCGGGGGAAACGTCGATTCGTTTTTCGCATGTCATCGAAAGCGCCCAGCCGTTCCTCGTCGCGGCGATCAGGCAACACGTCCGCCAGACAATTTGGGTGGTTGCTTCGAACGTTCGGGCGCAAGAGCTTTTCTATGAAAGCCTGCTCAACTGGGTCCCTCAGGCGGCTTTTTTGCCCGAAGCCGAGTTCGCCGCCGTCGAAAATATCCTGCCCGATCCGGAGATTGCGGCAGAACGCCTGGACCTTCTGACTCAGCTTGAAAAAGGAAATGCTCCAGGCGTGATCGTCACGACCCGTCTCGCGCTCGATCAAGCAGCTCCGAAAAGCGGGTCTTTGACCTCGGCTGCACTCGAATTGCGCCTTGGCCAAGCGATGGAGATGGAACAGCTACTGAGTGCGCTGTCTCAGGCCGGTTACGAACGCACGACCCAGGTCGTTACCCGCGGGCAGTTCGCAGTTCGCGGCGGCATTGTCGATATTTTCTCGTGGCAGGCCTCGTTGCCCGCCCGCGTCGAATTTTTCGCCGATGAAATCGAATCGCTTCGCGAATTCGACCTGGATACGCAAACGTCCATTCGCTCTCTTGACCGCATCACGGCCTTACTCAGCTCGTCAAGCGACGCCGGCGGCCACGTCCGCGATTACGTCAAAGCGCAGCATCTTCTGTTCGAACTCGAGCCGGAAGAGGATTCCGCCCACGTTCAGATCGCAGAAGGATGGATTGAACAAGGGCCGGAAAACTTTGAGACGGCATTTCAGGAATGCGACGTCGGCGAACTAGGTTCGGGCGATTTCACGCTCGTAGAAGCGAAACGGGCACAATTTGTCTCGCGCTTAGAGGAATGGCGCAATCAAAAGGCCCACGTTGCAATTTATTTTCAAACCGAGGGAGAAATTGAGCGCTTTCGGGAAATTATCCCACCCGAGGCGCTTGCCGACGTCGCTCTCATCGAAGGAACGCTCAGCCGTGGCTTTTGCTTTCCCACGGCCAACCTCGTCGTCCTTTCCGCAAATGAACTCATCGGCCGTTTTCCTGTCCATGGCCGGAGACGGTTGCAACGGGCCGAGCGCCGCAACCGCGCTCAGATCGATTTCAGTGAGCTCAGTGAAGGCGATCTCGTCGTCCATCTTGAGCATGGCATCGGGCGCTTTCTGCAACTCACCGAAATGCCGACCGGCGACGGTGCCAATCAGGAGGTCCTCGCTCTCGAATTTGCCGATGAAGCGAAGCTTTATGTTCCGCTGGAGCAGGCATATCTCGTCTCCCGTTACGTCGGGGTCGGGAAGAAATCGCCCCCCCTCAGCTCGCTCGCCGACACGAAATGGACACGGGCCAAGCGAAATGCGGCCGTCTCAATTTTTGATTATGCCGGAAAAATGCTCGCTCTCCAGGCGGCGCGCGAAACCAATCTAGGTCACGCCTTCGGCCGCGACACAAAATGGCAGGCAGAATTTGAGCATTCCTTTCCCTACCGCGAAACGCCGGACCAATTCAAGGCCATCGTCGAGACGAAAAGTGATATGGAGCGCCCGCGGCCAATGGATCGACTCATTTGTGGCGATGTTGGCTTTGGTAAGACAGAAGTGGCGATTCGCGCTGCATTCAAGGCGATAATGGACGGTAAACAAATCGCGATTCTGGCACCGACCACTGTTCTGGCGCAGCAACATTTCGAAACCTTTCGCCAGCGAATGTTGGATTATCCAGTTCGCATCGAAATGCTGAGTCGGTTTCGTTCGCAAGCGGAGCAGAAGAAAATTCTGCAGTTGTTGCGCGAAGGCGGGATCGACATCGTGATCGGCACCCATCGCCTCATTTCCGGCGATGTCGTTTTTAAGGATCTTGGCCTCGTGGTCATCGACGAAGAACAACGCTTCGGTGTCTTGCATAAGGAAAAGTTCAAGGAGCTTTTTAAACTTGTCGACGTACTCACGCTTTCAGCGACGCCTATTCCGCGCACGCTCTATCTTTCCCTTGTCGGGGTAAAAGACATGTCCACCATCGAAACGCCACCGCAGAATCGTTTGCCAGTGGAGACAGCGGTGTGCGCCTACGATGAACGGATCATTCGAGACGCCATTAATCGCGAACTCGAACGGCAAGGTCAGGTCTTCTTTTTGCACAATCGCGTCCAATCAATCGAGAAGGTACGCGATCGGATCGCGGAGCTTTGCCCAACTGCGCGGGTAGAGTTCGGCCACGGCCAGATGGAATCGGATGAGCTCGAAACCGTGATGTACCGTTTCGTAGCTGGACGAATCGATGTGCTTGTTTGTACGACGATCATCGAGAGCGGACTCGACATTCCCAACGCCAACACCATTATTATTGACCGCGCCGATCGGTTTGGGCTGGCCGATCTCTATCAGTTGCGCGGCCGGGTCGGACGCGCTGAGCACAAGGCCTATGCTTATCTGTTGCTCCCGCGCGAGATGATGACGATCGGCGCAGCGCGGAAGCGCATTAACGCGATCAAACAATACAGTTCGCTCGGCGCTGGTTTTCGTATCGCCATGCGGGATCTCGAGATTCGCGGCGCTGGCAGCATTCTTGGAACGGCCCAGAGCGGACACATCGTGGCGGTCGGATTTGATTTGTACTGTCAGCTGCTCAAACAGGCCGTATCTCAGATTAAAGGGCAGAAAACGCGCTGGCGTTTGGAAGTTGATCTACGTCTCGACTTCGTCGCGACGAATGAGGCCGAGTTCGTTCGCGCCGACTCTAATGGCCGGGTTTCGGCTTTTTTGCCGCGAACATACGTCGGCGACACCACGCTGCGTATTCAGGCGTATCGCCGACTCGCCGAAGTCACTACCCAGGAACAACTCGATCAACTGGTTAAGGAATGGCGCGATCGCTTTGGAATCTTTCCTGGCCCAGTGGAAAACCTGATCACGCTGACTCAGATTAAGCTGGCAGCGGCAAAGGCGCAGATCACTCGCGTGGAGACGCGGGAGGATAAATTGATGCTGACCCGGCGAGGCGATTTTATACTTGTGGCGGGCAAATTCCCTCGTTTAGTTGCGCCTCAGATCGAAGGGCGGCTAACGGAAATTCTCCGGCTGCTCGGAAAATTGCCATGAAGGCTCGTTTTATTTTCATTCTAATCGGGGCAACACTTTTGCCGTTGTCTCCACTTTGCCGCGCCGCCCCCGTGGCCGAACCGCAGGTCATTGATGGCATTGCCGCGGTGGTGAATGATGATGTCATTACATTTTCTCAGGTGCGCGTCCTATCAGCGCCGAAGGAAAGACTGCTCCGCTCGCAATATCAGGGCCAGGAACTGCTCGCCAAAACCAAGGAAGCCCGCGCTGCTGCTCTCAAAGATCTGATCGATCGCCAGCTCATGATCCAGGCATTTAAGAAAGAATCGTATCAAATTCCGGATTTTTTCCTGGATCAGCGCGTGCGCCAAATCATCGATGAGAGCTTCGGCGGGGACCGAAACACCTTTATCAAGACGCTGCAGGCACAGAACTACACTCTCGGCGAATTTAAGAAACTCGAGACGGAAAAGATGGTCGTACAGGCGATGCGCCAGAAAAATGTAAGTGAGAAGCTGAAGAAAATAGCCGTCTCACCGAACAAAATTCAGGATTACTACCGGAAACATCGCGACGAATTTACAAATAAAGAGCAAATCAAACTCCGTTTGATCATGATTACCAGAGCTCGCAGAAAGCGATGGCGGAGGAAATTTTGAGCAAACTAGTCAAAGGCGCCGAATTTGAGCGGATGGCGCAGATTTATTCCGAAGACAGCACACGCGACCTCGGCGGAGACTGGGGCTGGGTCGATCGCGGTACACTCGCGCCGTCACTGGAGAAGATCGCGTTCAATTTGCCTGCGGGAAAGATCAGCAATATCATCGAATTGAGTGGCAACTACTACATTCTCAAAGTCGAAGATAAACGCGGTGGCGTAACCCGCTCATTCGCTGAGGTGCGCGATGAAATCGAGAAGAAATTGCAACAGCAAGAGGCGCAGGCTGTGCAGGAACGGTGGCTCGCGGATCTGCGTCAAAAAGCCTTTATCAAGACCTTCTAGATAAGCTAGCCAGATTCTGGCAATAGGTTGCAGCCACGGTCCTCCGTCGCCGTGAAGGTGAGACGCCTCGACCGAGCGAGCCGGTTACAGCATCTCCGAAGCGCCTGCTTGCTTCGACTGAACAGCTAACGAAACTGCTCGATGCCACTGCGCGTCGGAATCACTCTTGGCGATCCGGCCGGGATTGGGCCGGAGATCGTACGCGCCGCGATCAATTCCGGAAGATTGCCTCAGGGAGTGGAATACCAATGCATCGGCGAGTCGGCCGGCTCTGTTCCAGGCAAACCTACACCGGAGTCAGCGCGCGCGGCATTGGTTGCACTGGACCAAGCGGTGCAACTTGTTCGGACGGGCAAGATCAATGCCATCGTCACTGGACCAATTCATAAAGCACGGATGGCGGAAGTCGGATTTGCCTTCCCCGGTCAAACCGAATTTTTCGCGGCGCGCTCGGAGGTAGCCAATTTCGCAATGTTACTCACAGCCGGCGCGATTACGGTTGCGCTGGTCACGACACACATTCCTTTGCGCGAAGTTCCGTACGCGATCACAAAATCCGAGATTGTGCGAGTCGGAAAATTATTAACCAACTTTTTATGGACCCGGGGGAACCACCGGCCACGAATTGCGGTCGCGGGATTAAATCCGCACGCGGGGGAATCGGGAAAGCTTGGCACAGAAGAAATTGAGAGGATTACGCCAGCGATCGAACAATTGCGAGCCGCCGAGAGGGAGGCGGAATTCGACGGCCCCATATCACCGGACACACTTTTCTTTCATCTTGTGCGAGGCCATTGGGATGCGGCGCTTTGCATGTATCACGATCAAGGATTGATCCCATTGAAACTGCATGGTTTCGATGTCGGCGTTAATGTGACCTTGGGACTTCCCTTCCCGCGGACCAGTCCGGACCATGGAACTGCCTTTGATATTGCCGGAAAAAATAGGGCGCGACCCGACAGCATGATTGCCGCGATCAATCTCGCCGTCGAACTGGGCGGCAAATGAATCTCGCACGCTACGGCACCGTTTTTACTTTAGGACTTCAAAATACCTTCGTCTATCGCTGGAACTACTTTTTGCGCGCCCTCTTTGGTCTGATTCCGCTGGCCGGAACTGTCTTTCTCTGGCGCGCTGTCTTCAACGAGCGCGGCGGTGGCTTTGGAGGATACAACTATGGCTCCATGATCTATTACTATCTTCTGACTATTCTGGCTTCGAACCTGGTAACTCCTACCGAGGACGAATGGCAAATCGCCTCGGATATCCGGGAGGGTCAGATCAATTCTTTCCTAACCAAACCGCTAAATTACCTCGGCTACCGGACCAGTATCTTTCTCGCCAGCCGACTCGTTTACACGGCGGTTACCATTCTGCCGATCGCGCTCATATTTTTCTATTTTCGTAATTACCTGCAACTGCCAGCACATTACGCGACTTACTTGCTGGCCGGGGCCTCATTGATTATGGCCGCATTCATCCAGTTCTTCATTACTTATTCGCTGGCAATGATGGCATTTTGGGTCCTGGAGATTTCAACGATCGTCTTCATCGTCTATTCGTTCGAGTACTTCCTCGGAGGGCAAATGTTTCCAGTTGATATCATGCCACTCGGTGTCCAAGCAGTCTTGAAATGGCTGCCCTTCTATTACGAACTATTCTGTCCAATCGCCATCTTCCTCGAGCGTTTAGGGGGAGCTGAGCTCGCCCAGGCTTTGGTCATTCAAACTGCCTGGCTGTTAATCACCTGGGCTGTCGCAACGTTGATGTGGAAGCGCGGGCTTGGTCATTATCAGGCAGTAGGTGGTTAACTCGGGGATTCGAGGGAAGGAGCGCAATCAAAAGCGCTCCGGCGGACCAGAGCGCGCCCACAATGATACTGGAAACGAAATCGCCGATCCCATTGACTGTCGCGAGGACGCCGAATGCCATCCCATGATGACTGCTCTCGACCAGTTCCGCGCAAAGCGAATCTTCCAGCGTTTCTTCCGTCGCAATATAAATCCCGCCAAGGACAAACACGAGAGCGAGTATCCAGATGGAAGCGGGCAAGAAGATGATGAGTAGCGTCATCACGCCAGCAAGCCCGTAGCCGGCCGCGAGAACCTGGTTTTTCCGAAATCGGTCTGCTAGCCAACCGGCGATGAACGAAAAGCCGGCGTAAAAAACGTTGTGAAGGACGTAGAGCAAGACTCCGGCACTTGTGGCCCGTCCGAGCCCAAATGAAGGTGTTAGTCGTTGTGTCGCCAGTAAAATCAGCATCGTGTGCGAAAAATCGCCGGCTCCGAACAATCCCACGGCAGCGAGAAATTTCCTGTAATTGCGAGGCAGCAATCGCAATCGTTCACCGAAGGAAATATGCGGGACGGGAGTTCGCTCTCGCTCATTAACAAGAAACAGAATGACGCCAGCAGCGAGTAGTCCGGGCACGAGTGTCCAGCCGAAGAGGAGGTGAAAATTATGACCAGTCAGCTGCCAAATCAGCAGGGCGCTCAACGGACCGATGATGGCTCCGGTCGTGTCCATGGCGCGTTCAAGCCCGAAGGCGCGGCCGTACGCTTCAGGAGCGACGGCAGCAGCGAGCAATGCTTTTCGCACCGGTGTGCGGAGTCCGCGGCTGAACCAGCCAGCAGCGCGCGCCAGGAGCACTTGCCAGGCATTGCTAGCGAACGCGAAAGATGCCGTTGCGAGCGCGGTGCCGATGTAGCCGGCAATGGCGATTGGTTTTCGGCGGGCCAGCTTGTCCGTATAAAAGCCGGACGCCATTTTCGCGAACGAAGAAAGTCCGTCCGACACGCCCTCAATTGTTCCAAGCCATGCCGCTGACAGGCCAAGCGAAGCGAGAAATGCCGGCATCGCGGCGGTCGCGATTTCATGCGACCAATCACTGAAAAGCGAGGCCAGCCCGATGCCGAGCACAGTCGAATTCAGCCAACGTGCGCCGCGTGTGGGCATCGCGTTGGTTATCGTTCGATTGGTAATCCTTCGGCCCGCCAGGCTTTGAAGCCGCCGGTCATCGACTTCACATTGGTGTAACCCATTCTTTGCAAACTCTCGGCTGCGAGTGCGGAGCGGCCGCCACCGCCGCAATAGCAAATGATCGGCGTGGAAATATCGGGCGCGAGTTCTTCAATCTCGATTTCCAACGTTCCGCGACTCATCGTTTTCGCGTCCGGAACATGACTGGCTTTGCTCTCTTCCGGATCACGCACGTCAATAATGAGTGCGTCATCCTCTTTCGCCGCTTCAGCTGCCTCTCGGGGTGAGATTTCGCTAACATGCCTCTTCGCCTCGCTGACGAGTTTCTCAAATCGCGTCGCCATTCGGAATAGTTGGCCCGGAAGAGAGCGTCCGCTACGAAATTATTCGTATCGCAGGGCGTCAATCGGATCCAACCGGGAAGCTGTCCGTGCCGGATAAAATCCAAAAAAAATTCCAACGGCCGCGCTAACCAGAAATGCAACAACGATCGAACTTGGCGAAATAAGAGAGGGCCAATTTTTCCAGACCGAGAGAAGCTTCGAAGCGGCTATGCCGAGAATAATGCCGAGCAAACCGCCAACGGCGCTAAGCGACACGGCTTCGATCAAAAATTGCGTGAGAATGTCGCGGCCATGCGCGCCCACCGCCATACGCGTCCCGATCTCGCGCGTCCGTTCGGTTACGCTTACTAGCATGATGTTCATAATACCGATCCCACCAACTACCAGTGACACGCCTGCGATCGCGCCGAGCAATCCAGTCATGACTTCAGTGGTGGCCGTTGCAGCCTGCGCGATTTCCTGCTGATTACGGACAGTGAAGTCATCGTCTCGGCCTGGCCGAATGTTGTGGCGCTGGCGCAGCAGGGAGATGATTTGTTGCTGTGCCGGTTCCAAATCGCTCGCGTTTGCGACCTGCACGTTAACGTTACGTAATGTCGTTCCACCAGCGACGCGCTTCATCGCGCTGGTATAGGGCATGATCACGACATCATCTTGATCGAGGCCCTGTGCGCTCAGGCCCTTGGGCGTAAGAACACCGGTAACGGTGAACGGCACGTTTTTGATCCGCAGCGTTTGTCCAATGGGATCTCCATTGCCAAAAATTTGCGACGCCGTGGTTTTGCCGATCACGCAAACCTTATTGGCACTGCGCACATCTTGCGGCGTAAAAGGCGAGCCACTGGCCAGCGGCCATTGCCGAATATCGAAATAATCGGCCGATTCACCCAAAACGCGGGTGAACCAATTCTGATTCCCAGCGGCGACCTGCACGCTTGAAGGAACTTCCTCACTGACTGCGCTCACGCCTGGCACTTCGCGACGAATCGCTTCGGCATCTTCGATCTTGAGAGTGCCGGCCCCGCCCCATCCAGTTCGAATTCCACTGGAGGTCGTACTGCCAGAAAAAACGAGAATGACATTCTGGCCGAGACTCGCGATTTGGGCTTCGACCTGTGCTTTGGCGCCGCTGCCGATACCAACCATGGCAATGACCGCGCCGACGCCAATAATAATTCCAAGAGCAGTCAGCGCCGATCGCAGCTTGTTCCGGCGCAAAGCACGAAATGCAATCTTAAACGTCGAGCCGAGTCTCACTTCTAATTCTCCGGTTGCGGGAGTTCGTCCACGTCCGCGCGTTTCCCGATTTCGTCCGATGCAATCAACCGCTGCGAAACAGGGCGATCGCTGCGCACCAATCCGTCGCGCATGGCAACGTCGCGCCGGGCGAAGGCCGCGATATCGGACTCGTGCGTGACCATGATGATGGTGATGCCACGCTTGTTCAGTTCTTGGAAAATCCCCATGATTTCAACGCTGGTCCGGCTGTCGAGATTTCCGGTCGGTTCGTCGGCGAGCAAAACCTCTGGATCATTGATCAGCGCGCGCGCAATCGCGACGCGCTGCTGCTGACCACCAGAAAGCTGACTCGGATGATGGTCTTCCCGTCCCTGCAGACCGACTGACGCAAGCACGCGATCAGCTCGCTCGCGAAGCTGTTGATTGCTGAGCTGATGTTTTCCGTAGAGTAAAGGCAGCTCAACGTTTTCACGCGCCGAAGTCCGCGGCAGGAGATTAAAATTTTGGAAAACAAAGCCGATTTTGCTATTACGAATATCGGCGAGTTGATCCCGAGTTAGATGGGAGACATCACTACGATCAAGTAGGTACTGTCCGCTCGTCGGGCGATCCAGGCAGCCGAGAATGTTCATCAGCGTTGATTTGCCCGAGCCGCTCGCACCCATCAAAGCGACAAATTCGCCACGATGAATCTCGAGCGAAACACCACGCACGGCGTGCACTTCCATTTCGCCGGTGCGATATGTTTTATGCACCTCGATCAATTGAACAACGGCTGCGTCCTTCCCGTTCACGACCACTAGAATCGACGCGGCCCACTAAAAGGATTCCCCGGTTGGGTCGCGTTAGCTGTGGTGGGGCCGCTCAGTTGAGCTGTGACAACGCGCTCACCTTCCTTCAGGCCGTCGGTTACTTCGGTCATCACCCCATCGCTAATTCCAGTTTTAATCTGCGCCGGCTGCGGCCTGTTCCCCTGCAAGACGTAAACAGTCCGACCGGTACGGCGATCTCGCGCTGCTCCTCCGGCGGGGCGGCCAGCACCCCCGCTTCCTGGAGCAGGCGCAGAAGCTTGGGACTGCGGCGCGGCGGCGTCCGGCGGCCGATAGCGTAACCCTGCATTGGAAATCTTCAGGACATCGTCCTTATGCGAGATAACGATCGACACGTTCGCCGTCATCCCCGGTTTTAATTTCAATTCCGGATTACTGACCCCGATCACGGTATCGTAGGTGACCACGTTTTGCACCGTGATCGGGGCGTTGCGCACTTGAATGACCTGTCCATGAAACGTCTGATTAGGAAACGCGTCCACGGTAAAGTCCACCTGCTGATTGACGACAACAACCCCAACGTCCGCCTCAGCGACGTTGGAATCGATCTGCATTTTGGTGAGGTCGTTCGCGATCGTGAAAATGACTGGGGCCTGCAAGCTCGCCGCCACCGTTTGGCCGACATCGACACTACGGGAGATAATAGTGCCATCAATCGGCGACACGATGGTGCAATGGTCCAGATCGGCCTTCGCCTTGTCGAGCGCACCTTGCTTGATTTTCACGTTCGCTTCAGCCTGATGCAGATTTGCCAGCGCTTGATCGAGCTCGGACTGGGGGGAGTTTTGTTTCGCCACCAGCGATTGGGTTCGTGTGGCGTTAATTCGCGCGAGTTCGAGGCCAGCCTGGGAGCTGGCCAGATCGCCTTCCGCCTGG
The DNA here is from genome assembly GCA_003218525.1 of Verrucomicrobiota bacterium. Classification (GTDB taxonomy): domain Bacteria; phylum Verrucomicrobiota; class Verrucomicrobiia; order Chthoniobacterales; family UBA10450; genus AV69. The sequence continues at coordinate 13,847 of QHNU01000024.1, read as the reverse complement.
GTAACGGTCGCCTGAAAGAGAGCCGGGTCGATCTGGGCGACCGTCTGACCGGCTTTCACCGGAGAATTAAAATCAGCGAAAAGTTTCTGAATGTTTCCTGAAACCTGACTGCCCACCTGGACGTTCACGACCGGGTTGAGCGTTCCGGTGGCTGTGACTGCTTGCGTGATTGGACCGCGCGTGACAGTCGCAGTCTGAAAAGCGGAAGCGCTCGATTTGCCACAGCGCACGAGGACAAAAAGGGCGAGGACGAGCGTAATCGCCGCCGCGATAATTACGTTGCGGCGGTTCATAGTTTCGTTTCAGGCGGGGCAGGCATAAATATATGACAAGTGAAAGCGGTCCGCCGTTACATCGAAATCTACTCGATCATGCTTCGCAATTCCCTCATTCGTGAGTTGAGCTTCAAGGCGAACTTCCTCCTGTGGATGCTGGTCGAAGTCCTCTGGTTTGTCGGACAGATTGTCTTTTTCGGCATCATTTTCGGATCGGTTAATCGCATCGGCGACTGGTCAAAATGGGAAGTTGTCCTGCTCGTTGGCACACATCAGATGATCGCGCAGCTTTTCCAGGCCTTCTTTTTCATGAACATCTCGAACATCCCTGAGTTGGTCCGCACCGGGAAGCTCGACTCTATGCTGGTGTTGCCAATTGACAGCCAGTTCGCCGCGTCGACGAAACAATTTGGACTCGATAGCGTAGTAAACGCCGCGCTCGGCGGCGCGGTCGTGGTGGTCTCCCTTTCCCGTCTTGGCATCACGCCTCATCCACTCCACGTCGTCCTTTATCTGGTCGCCATCGGATTTGGCATCGCTATTCACTATTCAATTATGCTCAGCCTCGCCGCCGTCAGCTTTTGGATCGTGCGCGCGCAAGGCCTGGTCTATGGCTACTTCAATTTTCTCAATATCGCCCGCTATCCAGACGTCATTTATCCGCGCCTGTTTCGATTTATCTTTGGCTGGATCGTGCCGGTGGTAATTGTCGCAAACATTCCGGCTCGGGTGCTGATCAAATCACTCGGGCAGCCCGCCTGGCTGATGTTTCATTTGATCGTCGCGGCCACGATCGCATTCTGGTCTTCGCGTATTTTCTGGCGATTTGCCCTACGGCATTATTCCAGCGCAAGCTCCTAAAAAGGCGCTCTTCCGCAGCAACGAAATCTCCCCTTGCGCCCCTGGGTAATTGTTCTTAATTATGCGCTCCGCTCGCGCCGGATCCTTTGGCGCGAGATTGCTTTTATGCCCAGATCCAACAAAAAAGTTGCGCCACGCAAGGCAGCGAAAAAGCTGACCGCACCAAAATCTTCCAAGTCCGCGAAGAAGGCCCGGGAAAAAAACGCAGACGAAGCCTGCTCCTCCGAAAACGCGACGCGGAAAAGCGACTCCGAGCCGGGGAGCGAAAACTAAGCCAACAATTTTGGGAACCAACCACAAAGAGCGCCGACTCGATCCTTTCACGCGGGCTCAAAAGGAGAAGCTGCTGCAACTTCGCGATGCCATGGTCGATTCCATGGCCGGTGTTGCCCAGGATACCCTGCGTTCGCGGGCAGAAGGGAGCGAGGCTTCCGCCTTTGGCATGCATCAGGCCGATGCCGGATCGGATGCTTACGATCGCGATTTCGCGCTCAGTTTGCTCTCCCAGGAGCAGGACGCACTTTACGAAATCGATCAGGCGCTCAAGCGCATCGAGCTCGGCACCTATGGCATTTGTGAGATGTCGGGCAAACCGATTCCGCACGCTCGTCTTGAAGCAATTCCGTTCGCGCGATTCACAGTCGAATGCCAATCCCAACTGGAGAAGCAAAGCAAGCAGTCGCGCGTCCGGCAGTCAGTTACATCGCTCTTTGGTTTAACTGAAGAGGAAGCACCTGAGACTGAAGAAGAAGAACCGGCCCCTGTCGCCGAAAAGGAATAGCGATGGCGCAGGAGATCATTACTCTCGAATGCACCGAGGCCAAGGCGCTCGGCAAACCGGTATCACGCTACATGAGTTCCCGGAACAAGAAGAGCCCGCGCACGCCTAATCGACTGGAAAAGAAAAAATACAATCCATTCTTGAAACGGCGTACTCTCCACCGCGAGACGCGCTAATCTGATGCAACCGAAAACCGCAAAACGCCGCTCCGCCTTTCGCCGGGCCAATCGCACCATGCCACGCCGGCGGATCGATATTGCGGCGGAAGCGATCGATTACAAGAATCCCGATCTGTTGAAAAAGTTCGTGACGGAGAGCGGAAAGATCCTGCCCCGGCGCGTCACCGGCATGCCGGCGCACATGCACCGGAAGATCACGCGCGAGATTAAACGCAGCCGTTCCGTGCTGCTAATGAAATAGCCTGGGCGCTGACGGCGCGATTCAGCAATTCCACCACTCGCTCGACTTCGGCGAGCGTGTTATAAAAGTGCGGACTTACTCGCAACCAACTCGACCCAGCACGGCTAAACCTGAGTGAAACGACGACGTCGTTTTGGCTCAGGAGGTCCAAGAGTTTCGCCGTCGCCACTTTTGGATGGCGGAACGTTAAAATTCCCGAGCGATTAGCCTCGCTTGTCGGGCTAAGGAACTCAAAACCCATCGGGCCGAGCTGCTCCCTCAGTGCCCGTGTGAGGGAAAGAATCTTTGTCGAAATTTGAGGCAAGCTCGTTTCCAACAGAAGTTCAACGGCGGCGCGCAATCCGGCAATGGCGGAATGGTTGTAAGCGCCGGGCTCGAATTTCTGTCCGTCCACGGCATAAGTGATTTCGCGTTGCGCGATGAAATTAGGTGACTGCACATTCCAGCCGCCGATGATGGCCGGATTCAGCAAGTCACGCCGGCTTTTCCTGACAAATAAAATTCCTGCGCCGGAGGGGCCGAGCATCCACTTCTGGGCGCCCGCTGCGAGAAAATCAACGTGATCGAGCGCGACTGGAAAGGCGCCGAGCGTTTGAATGGCATCGACACAAAAGAAGGCTCCGCGCTCCGCGCAAAGCGCGCCGATGGCTGCGACATCGATTCGATAGCCGCTGCAGAAATTCGCTGTTGCCAGCGCCACCAGTTTCGTTTGGTTGGTCAGCGCTCGTCCGACGAGTTCCGGAGTGATTTCGCCAAGACGAGCCGGGTCCAGCAGTACGATTTTCACTCCTCGCCGCTCGAGGGCGAGCCATGGATAAACATTAGCCGGATATTCTTCCAGATAACAGACAACTTCGTCATCGGGCCTCCATTCGAGCCCGTTCGCAATCACCCCCAAACCACTTGAAGTCGGACCGGTAAAAGAGATTTCCGCTGGCGTCGCACCGAGAAGTTGGGCCACGGCCGCCCGTGTCGTCGCAATGCGTCCAAGTTCGATCTCGAACTGCCGTTCGTTAGTGGACGCACGCTCGATCGATTCACGCATCGCCTCGGCAACCCGACGCGGCAATGGCGCATCCGCCGCATGCGCGCAATAAATCTTCCGCGCACAAATCGGAAACTCACGCCGGCGCGTTTCCTCGTTCGCAACGGGATCGGAGATCACGGTTTCTTTCGCGTCCGCTCGCCTTGCTCGATCAATTTCCAAAACTCACCCGCGTCTTTCAGCTGATCGTCCTCGCCCGTTGGGAGCTTGGTTCGAAAAAGAAAATCGCGCAGCGTATTTTTGTGCAGTACGCGATGCACCGTGATTCCCTCCGGTGTTTTCTCAAAGTAGATCCGGTAATCTTTGGCCCGATAGCGGTAGAGCTTTTTCCCTTCACGCTCGAGAACGCCGAACCGGCTATGGTCAAGGTGGTCGAGCTCTTCGGGCAAAATTTGAAACTCGGCGAGCAGATCAAGCTGGAGGGTTTTCGGCAACGCCGACATTTCGGAAGCGCTCAGCTCGTTAAAAATGATTTGGAACATCGATTACTCGACGTAAACACGTTGGACCCGACTACCAATTCGCGTCGTAATCTCCCAGGTAATCGTCTCCGCCCGCTCGGCTAATTCGGCGCACGGAATTTCCTCATCGCCTTGCCGGCCCATCAACACCACTTCGTCCCCGACGACAGCCTCCGGAAGCTGAGAAACATCAATCATGATCAAATCCATTGTAACCCGACCCAGCAGTCCGCATCGACGTCCGCGAATTAAAACCGAAGCGCCGCGATTTGAAAGATGACGAGGGTAACCGTCTGCGTAGCCGGCTGTCAAAGTCGCGACCCGCATCGGTCTTGGCGTAATGAAAGTGCGCCCGTAACTGATCCCATGTCCGGCCGGCATTTCTCGAATCAGCCCAATGCGTGTTTTCCAGGTCATTGCCGGACGCAGAATATTTTGAAATTGCGGCAGCGGCGAAATGCCAAAAAACAACATGCCAGGTCGAACGATGTCGAAAGGCTCGTCCGCGAACTCCAGGGCTCCCGCCGTTTGCAGTGCGTGCGCCTTATAATTGCCGGGCGCTTCGGATCGCAATTGTTTGACGAGAGCGCTGAAGCCACGCAACTGATCACGGGTAAAAACTTCGTCTTCGTTTGAGACCGGCAAATGCGTTGAAACGCTGTGAATTTCGACGCGCGGCAGCGCCTTCACTTTTTTGAAGAGGGCCATCGCTTGATGTGCCGGAACGCCCATTCTTCCCATTCCCGTATCAATCTTAAAATTGATCAGGACTTTGTTATTCGAAGCCAGGCGATTGAACTGATCCGCTTCTTCCCAGCTCGAAATCGAAGGAATGAATCCGTGCTCTGCGATCGAGCCGAATTCTTGAGGCAACGCCGGACCGAGAAGTGTGATCGGTTGCCGGACTGCGGCGCGCAAAGTGATGGCTTCCACCAGATTAGCGACACCAAAAAGGTCCGCGTCCTTCGACAGCGCCTGCGCAACAGGAATCATTCCATGCCCGTAGGCATCGGCCTTCACCACGGCCAGTATCTCGACATCCGGACCGAGCCGTTTCTTTATCAGGGCGGCATTGTGCCGCACGGCACCGCGATCGATCTCGGCCCAACAACGATAGTGATACTCCGTCATTTCTTAGCTCGTTCTACGGTAATATGGGGCTCGCGAAGGTAAATCGGCGAAAGCGGCGCGCGAACCAGATCCCGCGGAAATTCCAGAGCCCGCTGGCAGAGCAGTGCACCCGAGGGGAATCGCAGCTTTGCCTGCTTGAATTGAGGCAGATCGTCCGACGTGTAAATCGGAATCGTCGTTTGAGAGATGCGCTCGACGATATTGGGTTCGGACATCAACGCGATTTCATTGACAAACATTCCACCGCGGACCCGAGCAAAAAAGAATGATGAGCGCTTCGCATCGCCGAGGACGGCGTAATCCGGATCGGCCGAGATCGCGCTGATTGAAGGAAGACCACAAATCCTCGCGCCGGTGGTTGCTTGCAACCCCATGGCTGCAGAAATCGCGATGCGCGTGCCGGTGTATGATCCGGGGCCCGTTCCGACGATGATCATTTCCGGCGAAGAGTATTCACGAATGACTTGATTGAGCGTGTGAAAGAACGGCGCCGAGTTTCGTTGATCGTTGGACCATTCGAGGGAAACAATAAGGCGATCGTCGTCAGCCATCGCGATGCTGCCCTCACGGGTGGAAAGATCCACGGCCAGAGTTTTCATTCCAGCTCAATCGCCCGCTCATGTGGCGATAACATGTGGAATCGAATCCAGCGGGCGTCGCCGGGGATCGCGCTCGGAAATCGATCGGCCCATTCAATGATACTGACGCCGTTGCCAAAAATGTATTCGTCAAACCCGATTGCTTTCAACGCTGTGACATTTTCCAATCGATAGAAATCGAAATGATAAATGGACAATCGCCCGCCGCGGTACTCATGTAGCAGTGTAAACGTCGGGCTGGTTACCGGCGCCGGGCAGCCGAGCCCGCGCGTAAACCCCTTTACGAATTGCGTTTTGCCAGTACCAAGGTCACCCGCTAAAGCAAGCACTTCTCCCACCTTTACTTCCTGGGCAACGCGCGCTCCGGCCGCTTGGGTCTCAGCGACGCTGGCGGAAGTGAACATAGCCGGAGGGAAATTTAGCTTTTCTGATTTCACGTTTCGCAGTGAGCTGGCCGATGCGCGTTAGCGGTATTTTGGGAAACTTACCGGCCCAGCTTCTTTTCAACGATTCTCGATTCCGAGGTGAGACAGCGAACAACAACTCATAATCTTCGCCATCGGAAATTGCCTGCTCAGGAGAGCAACCAGGCGAGAGTGGTAGCGCATTTTGTTCAATGACAAAACCAAGCTTACTTGCGCGCGCGAGTCGCGGTAAATCGGTTCCGAGGCCGTCGCTCAGATCAATCATGGCGTGGATGCGAAAATGTGAGGTGAGCCATCGCGCCTCGTCGATCCGCGGAATAAACTTCAGGTGACGGCTTCGGATTGAGCCGCCCAGTCGGCCGGTGACAAAAAGGTCGTCGTTCGCGTTTCCACCGGTGCGCCAAACACAGCGATCGCGTTCGACATAACCGGCGGCGCTGATTCCCACGACGGTCGACCCGCGCGTGTCGCTCGTTTCTCCGCCAACAATCGCAACCTGAAAGCGTGCCGCGGCGCGGTTCAATCCATGATAAAGTTTTTCTACCCAAGAGAGCTTTCTTTTCCTTTCGATCGCCAGTGTGACGAGGGCAAATTCTGGAATACCGGACATTGCGGCGAAGTCGCTCAGCGTTCGCATCATTGCCTTCCAACCGACAGCGCGGGCGTCCGTATCCTGCGCAAAATGGATATTTCCGACGACACAGTCCGTTTTCAGCAAAAGCAGATCCTTTGCTGCCCCAAAACGAACAACGGCACAATCATCGCCCACACCGGTAATGACACGAGCGTTGGGCTGAGAATGCGGCAGAATTTTCGCGAGGAGATTGTCTTCGCCGAGCTCACTCAATCTCATTACTGAACCATGTCCGGGAACGCCAGGGCGGTGAGTGTCAGCGCATTGAAAATTGCGTGCATCGTCATCGAAACCAGCAATGATCCACTCCACTCATAGGCCAGGGTGAAACAACTACCCAGTACGAACAACGGTACAAACGATGGTAAATGGGCATGGACCGCCGCGAAAAGGAGGGATGAAAGCACCAGCGCAACGATTCGGCCGACGTAGCGCCGCAAAACGCCATAGAGAAAGAACCGAAAAACGAATTCTTCAGCGATCGGCGCGACCGCGACGGCCAGCACGATGATAATAATCCTTTGCTCAAGCAGTTGTGAACTGCTGAATAATTCAACGATCCCCTGCCGGCTCGATCCGCTACCGAGAACACGCGCGGTCACCCAATCTGCAAAAATAATCAGGGGATACGCGAAAATCATCAGCACAAGCCCGGTCGCGATTGCGCGACGGAAATGGACTCGGGTTAGCCCGGCCAGTTCGGTGACATCAAAGCGTCGTAGCTTCAGAAAAACGGTGATGAAGGCGACGAGACCGGCCGCGAATATCCCATTGGCTATGAGGTCGCGGGTTCGCAAATTGACGATTTGAGCCGAGCCGGCGCCGATACTATTCAAGGCAAACAGGGTCGCGAGAGCAACGGCAACGGCTGCTTCCGGCAGACCGAAGCGTCGATCTGTTGCTAAGCTCGGGTCGGTTCGGCGTGTCCCGATTTGCCGCAACAGCGAAACATAGATGTAAATGCTCGCGACCAGGAACAGCGCGTTGACGACGGAGCCGAGTGCAGAAAGCAAGGTATCGCCGCCCATGCGGATCGGCGCTTAGGGAGCGTAGTAGCTCGGCAGAAAATAAGCGCGGCCGCTTTCGAGCTGCGGCACGAGCTGCTTTGGCAGTTCGAGCTGTAATCGAGAGCGAGACTCCCCAAGCGCACGGAAAAAACGGCTCAAGCTGAAAGGTGCCGCATATCTGACCACCGCTGCATCGGGTGCGCCCCCCAGTTGCTTCGCCTTGGCATAAGCGTCTTCGATCTGGCCGACGCTATCGATTAGCTTGTTCTCGAGCGCGTCCTTACCCGAAAGGATGCGACCGTCGGCAATCGAATTTCGCAATCCGTCAGCCGGCAAGTTCCTTTCTTTCGCTACGATGCCGAGGAACTTGTCATAAGTCTTCATGACAAAGCTTTGCACAAATTCGCGTTCTTCCGGCATCAAGGGCCGTCCGCCGTTTAGCAAATCTTTAAATTTCCCGCTTTTGAACACGACCGAGGAGAGCCCAATCTTATTAAAGAGCTGCTCGTAATTCAGCGTTTGAATGATGACGCCGATACTGCCGGTGATGGTGGTCTCATTGGCCATTAAATACTTTCCACCGCAGGAGACGTAGTAGCCACCGGAAGCGGCAAGTGAATCCATATAAACAACGACCGGTTTTTTCGCTCGCGTTTTCGTTAGGGCGTTATAAATGATGTCCGAAGCAGTGACTTCGCCGCCGGGAGAATCGACCTCCAATATGACGGCCTTGATTCGATCGTCATCGCGCGCTTGTTGCAAGGCGAAGCGCATATCATCGACCATATTGTCTCCCGTGTTTCCCGGGATCGACGTACTGATCAACCCGCGCAGGACGATCAGCGCGATCCGGTCCGAACTACCGCGCTCGCCACGTTGAACCACTACTTCCCGAAACCTTTGCCATGGTTCTTCTCGGATTCTGCCGCCGCTGATACGACCAACCACAGCAATCGTTAGGAAAATGTTGACGATCACGCTCGCGCATAACGCCAGAAACAAAAACAGCGTGAGGCAACCAAGCTTCCGATTGGCCATGACGCGTGAAACTGGAGGCAAATTGCGATAGGAACAAGCGCTTTTCGCTCCTCAGCCGCGAAACTCTTATGAAAAGTCTGGCTTGGAAGCTGCTTTGGAGGGTCAATAATGAACAGTGGACGTTTACCCAGCAGCGCCGCCGCCGCCAGACGCGTGCGCAATGCAAAGCCAACGCGCAAACGTGGACGCCCTCGCAGCGCCGACTCCAAAGCCGCTCCGTCCTCATCGCCAGGCCTTCCAAGCGTCGGTACGCTCGCCCGCACAAAAGCATTGCTACTGGCAGCGCTGCGAGTGTGGGAGTTGAAACACCGCGTCAGCGATTAGCCGATAGCTCCGACCCTCGCGGCTCGACCTTAACGTAGATTTCGCGCGGTGCGCTTGTGAAGTATTTGAAGAGCGCCGGACAAAGCCAACCCTCTTGTTGAAACTCAGGGCTGTAATACCAATTGCCGCCCGAATCCTCACGACGCCATTCAAGTTTGAAATTTGCACCCGGAAATGGCATCGCGCTGAATATTGCGCGAAATCCGTGCTCCGCGTGAGGAATCTTGGCCGTGGCTTTATCAATGAGCGTGTCGATGCCGGCGATGAACGGTTCTTTGTTTAGTCCAACTGCCGGGTCATCAAAGACCCACATCCCTTCGTACTTGTAAGGCACGATCACCATCAATGAGTTCATGTCATTTTGCTTTTGGTGATACGAACGCAAGAACAACCCGGCGGAAAGAGCAAGGCCGATCAGCCCGCCAAGGACGAACATCGTTGATTTCATCTCACACTCCAATCAGGAGATAAGGTGCGCGTTGGAAAGGTCGGCGGCAATTTCGTTGCGAATTGCGCCCAGAACTGGCCAGAGGTCGAATGGCGCGATGCAAGAACTTGGAACGGCCAGCGGTGCGGCTTAAGATGCTAATTAAGGTAGGTGCAATGCGCGTTCGGCGCCTGAGATGATGCCGATTATAACTGACCTTTCGGTTTACCGCAGTTCGCTGTGCAAACGAGTTACGACGAAATCTGACGGACGAGAGTTTTCGCTTCACCTCGATGGCTGACCTAATGCAAATCGAAGACTTTCGAATCTTAATCGCCAGCACGGAAAAGACGGGAAACACCTGGCTTAAACTTCTGCTTTCCCAGATGTATGACTTGCCGACTCCACATCTCGAGCCGAATTTTTCGGAATCCGCGGCGGAGATTCTGGGTCCGAGATGGGTAGCGCATCAACATTTTTTTGCGGAGAAGCGACTCCTTAGGTGGGCTGCTGCAAATCGAACGTGGCTCCTCACCACGGTCCGTCATCCGGCTGACCTCCTCGTATCGCTTTATCATTACTGCTGCCATTACCCGGAACTGTACAAAGATGATCCGGGGATAGAGCGCGCCCTCGCCGCCGATTTCAAAGAACGGCACGCGACCGCCTCTTTAGCACACCATATCGTTAACGGAGAACTTATTCGTGCTTTGCAGGACCGGGTGATGAGCGACCTAAATATCTCGATCAGTTGGATGCTCACCAAGCAAAGTACAGTTATTCGTTACGAAGATCTTCGGGCAGATCCGGCGTCCACGCTCGGCCAGCTCGCCCGCATCATCGCTCCTGTGCCAAGCGATCGCATTCAGCAATCAATTGATTGCTGTGAAATCCACGTCCTCAAGGAGAAGTACCGCAGCGACAGCAGGTTTTTTCGTAGGGGATTGCCTGGGGAATGGCGCACAAAGCTCCCACCAGAAATCATCCGTCGTTTTCGAGACGAAGAACCATTTAAATCCCAGTTTGCATTTCTGAATTACGATTTGGGATTCGGTAGTCCTAGTAACGAGGACGAGGCGGCAATCGGACCACCTATTCGGAAGTCCGATTGCCTTTTCTTCGACAACGGCGTGCCGTTTGTTTCCATTGTCGCTGAAGCGTTCGCAAACGTCCCTGCGGCCAAGGCAGAGCCCTGGAGTCTGATATCCGGCAGGGCCGCTCCGACGTCCTTGTTTGATTGGTTGAATGCGCCGGCAGATGACGACCCATTCCGACAGAGCGGTATTCCGCCAATTACAAATTTAGCCGTCTTCATTTACCGGAAACGGCCGGATCTCCAGGCGGCGTTTCCAGATCCGTTTGATTCTAGTCGCTTGCCATATGCGGGCTGGTTTCTTCGGCACGCTGCCGAAGAATATCAGCTGGATCGAAGATTTCTTACCTCAACCGCTCTTGGCTGGCTTAGCCGCCCAAGCCACCCAACCGGCGATGATACTGTCCACATGAAATGCTGATTTGGAATAGCGGTGACGAGCCACGTCTGGCTTCGCTTGTCGAGCACAAAACAATTTACGGCCACCTGCGCTCGCAATACCTTCTGTAAATGCTTTTTGCGCCCGTAGCTCAGCCGGATAGAGCAACGGATTTCTAATCCGTGGGTCGGGTGTTCGAGTCACCCCGGGCGCGCTCCTCTAAACACGAGGGAAATTCGGTATCTGTCTGCCGCAAAAATCGTGTTGGCGAATACTTGACAAATAGCGCCTCTTTTCATATCGTTGCGTCACCATGCGCAAGACTGCAACCAGGCTGACGAAAGTGAAGATTAATGGTGGACGGTACTGGTGCGTCATTTGGCCGAAAGTTGGGAAAGGACGGAACCGGCGATTTTTTAAATCGACCGGCAGAAGCGACGACGATCACGGCAAGCGAGAAGCGGGGACGTTCCTGAGAACGAAACTCATCGAACAACAAAATTACGGCACGGCCGGAATGGCGTTTAATGAGAAGCAACGCGCAGAATATCTCGAGTGCGCTGAGAAGTTGATGCCGTTCGCGAAAACGATTCGTGATGCAGTTTCGTTTTATCTTCCACACCTTCAGGCAACCAACCGCTCCTGCACGGCGGCAGAGCTCGTCGCCGAGCTTTTGAATATCAAAGCAGCGGACGGCGCGAGCGAACGTTACCTGGGCGATTTAAAGAGCCGCTTGGGACAATTCGCAGCTGACTTCGACGGCAAACCCGTTGCTGAAATCACTTCAACAGACGTTGATCAATGGTTGCGGTCCCTCAGCGACAAAGAGACAGGAAAATTGCTCGCTGCCACAACGCGCAACAATTTCCGCCGCGTGCTGGTCGTTGCTTTTAATTACGCAATGGGAAAGGGCTATTGTGTCTCCAATCCCGCGACGAAGAGCGCAGAGGCAAAAGTCGTCGAGAGCGTTGTCGGCATTTTATCGGTTGAGCACACGGCTGCGCTGTTGGAACACTCGCCACCAGAATTGCTCTCGTTCATCGCGATCGGCGCTTTTGCCGGATTGCGCCGGGCCGAGCTGGAGCGCCTGGATTGGCGCGAAGTTGATCTGGAATCCGGCCTCATTGAAGTCACATCGGCCAAAGCGAAAAGCGCTCGCAGGCGATTCGTAAAGATCCAGCCGAATCTCGCGCAATGGCTCGCTCCATACGCGCAAAAGCACGGGAACGTCACGCCTCCAAATTATCGAAAGCTACTGGAACGGACACGATACGCGGCGGGTATTCACGATTGGCCCAGTAACGCTTTGCGGCACGGTTACACCAGCTATCACTTGGCGCGATTCAATGATTCTGCTGCGCTGGCATTGGAGCTGGGACATACCGACAGCGACCTTGTTTTTCGTCATTACCGGCAACTCGTGAAACCAAAGCAGGCCGAGCGATATTGGAACATCGTTCCTGCACGCGCTAACAAGGTCGTACAATTTGGCACTGCCGCTTAGAAACAATGCACAGTAGAAAAGCAAAACATGAAGCGCGGCTGAAGAGGCGAATGGACGCCAAAAGGGAAGCTGCTCTTGCGGGGAAGGCGGCTAACGATGCTGACATCGACCGGCTTCAGGCTTATGGAGAGCGTATTCGAAATTTGGCGAAAAAGGATAATGCTGAAGGCAAGAAGCTCTTGATCCCGCTTGCTTCTGTAAAAGAGCGAAAACTTTTGCGCCGTCTTGAAAGTAGACGCAATCCTGCGAACTGACCAGAAAATAGGCAGTAAGACAAGGCGTACAATTCGAGTTCTATTGTCTTGTCCGGACGCGTAAGTATTCGGATCGTCGTAGCAGACCAGTCTGCTTGACGCCTGCAAGCGGAAGTTAATTTGTGAGCGGATGCCCAGGCAATAAAGCAGCACGACGGACATAAGAAGGAGCTAGCTTTACTGCTCCCGCCGAGAACGGCGCTTGTCTCCACAGTTCGATTAACCCGAGAGCGTAATTGCTCTCAGAAAAATCGAATTATGCTTGTAGAGACAAATCATGAGTTGATCGATACGCCCGAAGTGGCGCAGCGTGCAAAGGTCTGCCCACGGACGGTTCAAAACTGGGCTTCGCAAAAACTTATTCCAGTAATCCGCGTTTCGCCTCGTTGCGTTAGATACCGATGGCAGGACGTTGAGCGCGCGCTTGCCAAGTTCACCGTGAAGGAGGTCGCATGATCGCCGCTTCACCTCCAAATAATGAGAAAGGCGGCCCGATTACCCGCCTCTCTTCAATCGAAAAAACTGACGGCCGATTACTACTGCAGCGTCTGCGCTTTGTCAAAAGCCTCCACTTAACGAGCTGGCAAAGTCGGGTGGATAACCTATTCGCGGAGTTCATTAGAACTGGCCATAGAAAACACCTTCAGGCCCTGAACGGCACCCTAGCAGGGATTCAACAGAAGTTGATTGCACCATGACGCCTCGAACAACAAAGGACGGGCCGTTTTGCTGGCAATCAAAGGAAGCCTTGCGCCGCATACGTGACTGGTTTGACCTGGCGTTGAGCGAGATCGAGTCAAATACGGGCACGGCTGGCGCATTCATCGCGACTCAGAGCGATATTGCCAAGCGAGCTGGAGTAGGCCAGCGAACGGTGCGGACGATCCTAACAGGGCTGCAAGCCTGCCAGCTTCTCAGGATAACTCCAAACTTCCATAACGAGAAGTTTCGCGCGCCGAGCACCTACGAACTACAGCAATCCGTTCCAATCGGCAATGGTTGCCACACGATAGGCAATAATTTCCTAACGTGCGGCAATGAGCGTCTGCGTCGTCAATTGCCGGGTAATACAAGAAAGAGAGAAGAAATAGTAGAAGAAAGAGAGAAGAAAGCGCCTGTATTGAAATCGAAGGCACGCTCAGTCGAAGAGGTAATTGAGCACGCCGAGTTCATTGGCCTATCAGCCGAC
>QHNU01000234.1:978-4557 GCA_003218525.1 Verrucomicrobiota bacterium | reverse complement strand
TAAACTACGTGCGAACTCGCACCGGTTTAATTCCCTCAACGTCCTGTCAGCAAAAGTCCTATGAAAAAGCATTTTCTTTTCTTGCCGGCTCTCTTGTCCGGCGTGGCACTGGTCACATTACCGTCCGTTTGTAACGCCACCAACCCAGCCGGTGGTACTCTTTCAGCCTCGACAACGACCGCGTTGACCTTCGTCGGTACCGCGCCAGGCACCGGCGCCGATAGCGAACCCGACGGGATCGAGGGAGTGAACAAGGACACCTATGTCCTGACCGTTCTAGCTGGCGTTTACACCGGAAAACTCATCTCGGTCACCTTGAGCTGGACCAATCCGGCCAATGATCGCGACCTTTACGTTTTCAAGCGCAACCTGGACGGTTCAAACGGTCAGCAAGTGGGTCAGTCTGCCGGAGGCGCCCCGCAGACGGGTGAATCGACTTCATTTGATCCGACTATTTACGGCGCCGGGCAATACAACGTGGAAATCATTTATTTCGCGTGCACGCCTAACCTGGATCAGCCAACCGGGGCTATCACGCTATTTAACGCTCCAACGGTGCGTCAGGCCACCTATACCAAGGGCGGAATGACCTTCTCATCTAATTCAGCCTGCAAAGCGCCGACGGCATTCTCCGACGGTGAGCCAAGCAGCCGGGTCGACGCTGTTGGCAATGCTTACGTGGCCGGAATTCAAGGGGTGCCAGCGGGGGTCGATCTCTGGTATTTCGACCTGCGCCCGACAATACCGAATCCTACGAACCCGGCCCAAACAATTAAGAACCCGCAATACGATCCGAACATGCGGGTGCCAATTTATCGCGGCAAACCCGATTCACCGACGACGGTCGCGGCCCAATCCCAGTTGCAGGCTGGTGCATTGGGTGGCGGAGATATTGATGTCGCGGTTGGCTTTGGAAATTATTCAGGCGACGCCGGTCTCGGTCTTAATGCCGCGCCTAATCCGGTGCTGGCCTATGCGAGTTTGACTGCTGCCAATGTGACGGTTGGACGATCGCTCGATCTCGGTAAGACCTTTCAATTCAATCCCGTCGGCAATGCCGCGGCTGGGGTGCCGATCAACGATCGGCAATGGATGGGTTTCTTTGACGATCACACCGTTTACCTCGAGTACCGAAACTTCGCCCAAGGCATAGCATTCGCCCAGCAATCAACCGATGGCGGTCTGACCTATGGACCGGCGACATTGGTCGGAACCTTGCCGCAGACCGGAGCGTGCGACGTCGATCGATTTGACGGAACGGTTTATATCAGCGGCGATAATGGCCAGGTGGCAGTGGGCACGCCGGCTTCCCCGGGCGCAGCTCCGAGTAGTTATACTATCCATCAGGCGACCCCGTCGGGGGTGAACGTTGCCAACCTTTTTTTCCCAATCCGGGTTGCAGCCGACCATCGGCAGTTTAATGCGGACGGATCGTCCACCCTGGTTTCGGCCGGAACGGTTTACGGCACATATTCGGACGGCGCAAATCTTTATCTGATCCACTCGCTAGACCATGGAGCACATTGGAGCCCGCCGGTTCGCGTTAACAACCCGGCTGACACAAATCTGAAGCTCAATGTTTTCCCATGGCTTGCGGCCGGCCCGACCCCGGGCTCGGTCGGAATTGTGTGGTATGGCACGGACAGCACGACCAATAATGATAACGCACGCTGGCGGGTCTATTACGCACAGACATTCAATGCCACATCAGATGTCCCAAGTTTTCAATATGTCCGTGCAAGCGATCATACGAATCACGCGGCCAATATTTCCCTGAGCGGCCTCGTTCTAACCGGCGGGCCGAACCGGAATCTGCTGGATTATTTCCAAGTCAATTTCGACCCAGTCGGCGCAGCCGAGATCGCCTACACAGATGACCACAACGATTTCAGCGGCGAAGTGTTTGCTACGCGTCAGATCAGCGGCCCGTCAATTAACGCGAAACTTCCGAACGGCCCGGCGAAAGTTCCAGCGCCCAAGGCGGGATCGGCACTGCCCGCGCAGCCGTTTGCAGTTCCTGGCGCTACTCCCAGCACGCAAGGTCAACCGGCTCCGCAGCCGATGCAGCCGGGTCCAAATGGAGAGCAGGTGACAGATTTTGCGCAGGACCAGGATAGTGGATTGCTCGCGACCACGCCTTCCAATAACCCGATCGACATCATCTCGATCAAGTACGCTTCGCAGACGTTAGCTCAGGGACCCGTTATCACTGCCACAATGACCGTGTCGGACCTGACTGTACCTCCGCCGAATTGCACCTGGCGAATGTTTTTCGCCGCGAACGCCCCCGAGACCGGCATTATCGCGATTTCGGGCAATGCATACTCCAAAGGATTGTCCGATCGCGGCGATCAATTCTACATCCAAGCAGCCACAAATGCGCAAGGGGTGGCCAGTTTCACCTGGGGAACAGCGGTGCGGACCTTTAGCGGTGGCATCACTACCACTTCGCAGGGGGCTGCCGATGGCGGCACCTTCAATAGCTCCACCCGCCAGATCAGCGTTACTGTTTCGCTCTCCAAACTAAATACCTACCTGGGCTCGATTCAGCACAAGCAAATCGCGGCTCGGGGAACGATGTGCGGCCTGCGCGGAGAGACCTTCCAGACCAACAGCAGCGGCATCGCGCTGGAGGATTACACCCGCGGCGGTACTGAATAACGACAGGAAACTGAATCCACGATCGGGAATTCGGCTTAACCTTTGCCATGATGTCGCGATCGCTGCTCATGGCGGCGTTAATTTTCGGAGCGGCCGGGTCGATAGAACCGGCATGCGGCCAAACCTCGCTGCCCGCCTCTGCTGGTCCTGGACTAACGCCATCAGCTGATACTTCGAGTTCGCCGTCGCTGATCCAGTCGCCGGCTCCGCTGCCCACCGCCTCGCTCGCATCCTACGAACAACGGCGTGCAAATGCCGAGACCGTGAACGTCATGGATTCGATCCTCGATCTCGAGCCGGGTTCTTCGCTGAAGCAGGCGCACGCGAAGCTCGATGAGTTGAGCGATCCCGCGCATCCGCCAAAGCAAGAAGAGGAAGGGCCACGAAAAGGAGAAGCGTCGGAACACAAAGTTCTCTGGCAGCTCGCCAAGACTGATTACTCATTCGTGTTTGTAAAAGCCGATGATCAAGAAAGGATTAGTTACATCAAGGCTTTCCTGCGCCCGGGGAAAGAACCTCCGTTCGATAAGATCGGCGACGCCAAAAAGGCACCGGTTCAGGATGCGAACACGATTGCGTGGGATGTGTTACGGCCAGACCGTCCGCTCTTTCGGGTGGTCGCGACCGGCGCGGAGCGCAAGGCGACCAGCATTATGATTTTTGTCGTAAAGCGTCCCCAGCTTGAGAAGACGGGATCTGATTGAGATCGTTTTCCCCCCAGATCAAAGTGAGCGGCGGTTTCTGAAACGCGACGCGAAAAAAGGTTTTTACCATCGCATTAGCTGGAAACTCTGAAGAAACACTAACAGCCTGAGCACGAACTCACGGCCAAGATTAATTCTCTAGCGCAACTTCAGAGAGGTCAACCTTCTTGAACCGAAAATCGACTCACTGGTGAAGACAGCGACCGTCAAATTC
>QHNU01000234.1:231-934 GCA_003218525.1 Verrucomicrobiota bacterium | reverse complement strand
TACGAACAGTTGCGCAGCCTCTTCGAAGGCAGGCTGTCGTGTTAACCGCGGTAGAATCAAGCTGGCTGTCGCCGTAGCAAGCTTCTAAACAAGACTCGCCGCGCATCGACTGAATCAGATAAGGTCGGCCGGGCAATGAAGTCGGACGTGTGAAGCTTTCCATCGTTATCCCTTGTTACAATGAGCGCTCGACGATCGAGGCCATCGTCGATGCCATCCGGGCTGGGCCGGTCAAGGATGTCGAGATCATCATCGTCGATGATTGTTCGACTGATGGCACCAGAGAACTACTCGCACAGAAACCAGCCAACTGGGTCGATACGATCATTTTGCAGGAGAGAAATCGGGGCAAAGGAGCCGCGTTCCGACGCGGATTCGAGCGGGCGACAGGAGAGCTCGTCATCGTGCAGGATGCGGACCTGGAATATGACCCAAAGGACTATCCTTCGTTGCTTGCTCCAATCGTTGAAGACCGCGCCGATGTCGTCTTTGCCTCACGTTTCCAAAGCGGACGCCCGCACCGAGTCCTGTACTTCTGGCACATGGCCGCGAATCGGCTCCTTACTTTGTTGTCCAACATGTTTACCAACCTGAACCTCACCGACATGGAGACCTGCTACAAGGTCTTCCGCCGCGAGGTGCTGGCCGACATTCGGCTCAAGTCGAACCGCTTCGGGTTCGAGCCCGAGATCACGGCCAAGGT
>QHNU01000234.1:0-200 GCA_003218525.1 Verrucomicrobiota bacterium | reverse complement strand
GCACGCATCTATGAAGTAGGGGTTTCCTATTATGGGCGGACCTACGAGCAGGGGAAAAAGATCAGCTGGCACGATGGTCTCACTGTCATCGTTGCAATCGTGAAATACAATGTATTGCGGACTTAATGACACATGGTAGTCAAGATCCCGCGAGGCGGTCCCATCGTCCCGTGGAAGCAATACCGGTCAGGGAATGCTAG
>QHNU01000023.1 GCA_003218525.1 Verrucomicrobiota bacterium | reverse complement strand
GCTTCAGCACATCGCTTCTCTGCGCGCCAAGCGCCATGCGGATGCCGATCTCGTGCGTGCGTTGTGCAA
This sequence comes from Verrucomicrobiota bacterium, assembly GCA_003218525.1. GTDB lineage: Bacteria > Verrucomicrobiota > Verrucomicrobiia > Chthoniobacterales > UBA10450 > AV69. The sequence continues at coordinate 9,528 of QHNU01000023.1, read as the reverse complement.
CTGAGTAGCTCATCACGCCATAGATTCCGACTGCTGCGAGAACCAATGCCAGGCTGGCAAAGATGCCTAGCAACATCATGCTGAAACGCTGTCGTGCCACTGACTCGGAGACGATTTGTTCCATCGGTCTCATATCCGAGACCGGCTGATCTTTATCGATTTCCCACACCGCCCTTCGCACTGTTGCCGCGACGCTAAGCGGATCAACGTTTGTGCGAACGACGAGCGCGTTCGGCACGAAAGAATTTATCTGCTCGTAAGGCAGGTACATCTGCATTTTCGGTTCGGCGACAAAGTCATTTTGCCGCACGTTTTTGACCACTCCAATAATTTCTCGCCATGGACTTCGCGATGTGGTTGAGCCGGGCTTGAGACGCTTTCCAATGGGGTTTTCGCCGGGCCAGAAATGGCGTGCCGTTTTCTCACTGATCACCACTACGTTTGACGAGTCGGCTTTGTCCTTGTCCGTAAAATCGCGCCCTTGCACCAAGGCGATTCCCATCGTGCTGAAGTATTCTGGGCCGATAACTCTCAGGATGACATCAGGTCTCTGGTCAGGCGGCGGATCGGTGCGACCCTCGATGCCGATCGGCATCGAATCGCCGTCGTAGGTCAGAGGGAGATTGCTGGCGACAGCTGCCGATTGGATGCCAGGTAGATTTCGGACGCGTCGAAGGAGCTCAGCAAAAAACGGTGAGCGGTGCTCTTTGTCAGGGTACTTCGCCTCAGGCAATGGAATTTTCATTGCCAGCAAATGATCGGCACGGAACCCCGGATCCAGCTTCCGCAAATGAAGAAAGCTGTTGATCAATAGTCCAGCGCCGATCAGCAGGATGAAGGAAACCGCGACTTCACTGACCACAAGCAGGCCGCGGAGCCGATTGCCACGACTTCCCGCGCCCGAATCCCTGCCCCCTTCCTTCAGTGTTTCGTTAAGACTGAAGTTGGACGCTTGCGTAGCGGGCGCGAGGCCAAAGATCACTCCTGTCAGCAACGCCACCAATCCGGTAAAGACCAGCACATTTGCGTCGATGCTGATGGCCTGAGCCTGCGAGATCGTATCGGGGATAAACGTTTTAAGCACATTGATCGCAGCGAATGAGAGCAACAGTCCGACGACACCACCGACAACAGCGAGCAGGACGCTTTCCGTCAGGAATTGTCTCGTCAGGCGTGATCGGCTTGCGCCGAGTGCGAGCCGAAGCGCGATCTCCTTTTGCCGAACCGCAGCTCGCGCGAGCAGCAGGTTGGCGACATTGGCGCAGGCGATCAGGAGAACGAAACCAACTGCTCCTAACAAGACGAGCAGCGCTGGTTTAATGTCGCCAACCTGCTGTTCGTGCAGCGGGGTAACTACGCTGCCAATACGGATGTTTTCCTCGGGATACTGCTGGGCAAGACGCGCCGCAATCGTGGCCATCTCCGCCTGCGCCTGTTTCAGGCTCACGCCGGGTTTAATTCGCGCGATGACTTCTAGGTAGTGGTTTCCGCGACTGGCAGCTTCTTTGGAGTCGAAGGCGATCGGAACCCACAGCTGGTCCCGGCGAGTGGGAAATTGGAAGCTTCGCGCCATCACGCCAACCACGGTGTAGCTTTCGCCATTCAAACTCAGAGGTCGTCCGATTACGCTTGGATCGGACCCGAATCGCCGTTGCCATAAGCCATAACTGAGAATCACGACGTGCCTACCAGGTTGATCTTCTTCCGGCCGAAAGGTGCGGCCTAAGTGCGGCTCGACGCCGAGGAGAGCAAAAAGATTCGCGGAGACACGCCGGCCATCGAATCTTTCCGGCTCGCCCACTCCAGTCAGATTGAAGCTGCGCTCAACGATCGCGGCCATTCCTTCAAAGACGGTGTTCTGATCGCGCCAATCAATGAAGTTGGCTGGTGACGGCGTGTTTTTCGGAAAACCGAGATGCGTAGCCTCCTCCCAAACCATCACCAGTTTGTCGGGGTTCTTATAAGGCAACGGTCGGAGCAGGACCGTGTTGACGACGCTGAAGATCGCGCTGTTCGCGCCAATGCCAAGAGCTAGCGCGATGATCGCGACCGTAGTGAAGCCCGGATTCTTCACCAGCACCCGAAACCCATAACGCAAATCTTGTCCGAGATCGCTTAACATATTCGTCTTCCTCCCTGCTCCGAGCGTCACGGGCTCCTGTCGGACGTGCCGCTCGACGCGTTTCAGTTCCGCAGCCAGCAGAGCGCTCTCGTTCAACTCTCGCAGCACCGCCTGGTGCGCTTCCTCTTCCGTCTCTCCGCCGCCGTTCAGCGACTGCTCGTACTGGTCGTTGAGATGCTGGTCCAGCTCCTCCACGATTTCCGCTTCTCGCGTGGGCGAGAGACCCAGCCCCGATAACCGCCTTCTGATCTGTCCTCTAAAATCAGGCATGCTGGATTCCTGTGATCCGATTGATCGCGCCAACGAATTCACGCCAGCCATCACGTTGCGCCGCCAAAATCCTTTTGCCGGCGGGAGTTAGACGGTAATAACGGCGCCGTCGTTGCCCGGCTTTCTCCACCCAGCGGCCGCGAATCCAGCCGCGCTTTTCCAGCCGGTAGAGCAGCGGGTAAAGCGAGGCGACGTTGAAATGCAGCACACCGCCGGAACGGATCTCGATCAGTCGGCCGATGTCATAGCCATGCCGAGGCCGGTCTTGGAGGAGTGAAAGAATTAGCAGCTCGGCGCTGCCTTTCTTCAGCTCCCGATCGAGAATATGTGAACCGATATATGCTATAGCGATATATTATTGAGAAGCATAATTCGCGCAACCACGAAAATAATGTCGGGGTGGATCGGCCGCTCCGCGGCGATCCTAAAACGCCCGCCTGCTCCAGGTCGATCGAACAGAGAGGTGACGGAAATGACCGTCGAACAGCTCGGAACGGAGTCTCCGTCAAGTTGGAGCAGGCTTTACTTCGCCTCCTTCGCCTTGGTTACAAGGACGCGATGCGTTGCCAGCGCGTTGAGAATCTCCGGATCACCTTCCGCCCATGCATTGTCGATTTTCACCCTCCTTAGGCGCCATTTCGGGCCATCCCGGACTAGCTCGCAATGATAACGGTTCATCAAGAGCGCGTTCTCCGTCCCGCGCCGTGGACCGTCGCCCGGCATGAAATGTTGGGCCATGATGTATGCCTGCGCCGTGGCTGAATCGCCACTGATTCTGACCTGTAGATTACTAACGACGTGGCTGGTATCGAGCGGACCAAGAAGCGAAATGAGGGATTTCACCACGGTGTCACGGCCGCTTAGCTTTGGGAATCGTAGCCCTAACTTCACGCCTGCTGGCGTGAAATCGAAGGTGCAGTCTTGAGTGAACGCCGAAGCCAGCGCTTCTGCGTCGTTGTGATCGAGGCCAAACGCGTAGCGATGCAGCGTATCCGCAATTTCGAGTCGATCAGAAACGAGTTGTGTTAAATTCGTTTCCATGCCCTGAAGTTTAATCCGTCAAAATCTGACGCGTAAAGGCATCAAATTACGTCGAGAAAAGGTCGGGCGCGAACGATTCGAACAATAACGTCATCCGGCGCCCGAAGCGAGCACTTCGATCCGCCCGTACGGTGGGATTTAATGTCCGGACTTGGCGAATTGATATCTCAAATTCACAAGCGACGGCTCGTTCTGCCACTCCGGTCCGGTCGTTGTGGCGACACGGACTCGGTCCTGTGGCGAGCTCGGAGAAAATGTTCGCACTCGAGTGTAACCGATTTGGGCCGGCAGATGTCTCCAGTAACACACAGCACGTCTGTTCCAGCGAAAATGCAAACAGATCTCCTCCCGTGCAGGCGCAACCACTAAAAGAGGGAAACAGATGGAAATGAAACTCTGGAGGACAGAAGAAGTCGGACTCTTCGACGTTAATTTTGACACCGGCGAACAATATTGGTCGTACGAGTTAAGGCATATCCTCGGAGTTGAGCGCGATGTTCCCGCTGAATTCCATTTGCTCTTGCGGTGCGTGCATCCGGAGGATCGCCGCGCTTTTTACGAGATCGCGATGGAGCCGTTCCGGCCGGATTGTCCCGAGCACAAAACGACTGAGTTCCGCATCGTGCGGGGCGATTCCGGCGCGCAGTGGGTGCACGCCGAGAGAGTTTCGATCTTCCGGCCCGGCACTACGCATGACGTTGTCCGGATTGTCGGGTTCGTCGTTGAAATTCCCGGGCCCACGGTGCATCAGCGCGCGTGGCAACTTGTTGATATTGCTGCTTAAATTAATCGACGATTTGCCACCATCCGCTCAGGGCGAAAGCGAACGCGCGGAGAAATGAGGCGCCGGGATTGTCTGAGGCGTACCTGCTGGGGACTGACCATTATCTCCAACCACGTCCTTAGCGTGTTTCCAAGGGAAATCTCGACGGTGCGGCGGCTCGTATACTGCGCACACGTCCTTGGGAAAAAGAAGGTCAAGTGTCCAGTCGAATGCGACGCGAACCTTTTTATCCAACCCGGGTAGTTTGCTCAGATAAATCGTCCGCCACATCCACCAGGCGAAGAAGCCGGAGAAATTGAAACCAAAAATCCGCGCCACGCCCGCCCGACGACCGATTGAGGCCAGCAAACCGATGGTCTTGAACGAAAATGATTTTAGAGGGCGACCTAAGAGTGCTGCCGCAATATTTTGCGCCACAACCCTGCCCTCGCGTATGGCATGTTGCGCGGTTGGGGGATGAGCCTTCCCCGGATTTCTGATGTCTGGCACAAATGCACAATCGCCCACGGCCCAGACATCGGGCCAATCGGAGACTTGCAAAAAGTGGTTTACTACGATTCGGCCTCGTTCCTTGGCGCAAGGGAGCGGAGAGATGAGCGGACTGGGCACAGTCCCAGCTGTCCACACCAAAGTGCTGCATGGAATTGGGGCCCTGTAGGCTAAAAAGACCTTGTTCTCTGTCACACTCTTAACGCGGGTGTTAAGCAGAATTCTAACCCGGCGCCGCGCCAGTACCTTTTGCGTGTGTCGGCCCAGATCTTCACCTAGTTCTGGCAGGATAACCGAGCCAGAATGCGCCAGTATCACTCGCAACATACTTTCCCTCAGATTGGGGTAGAACGGCAGCGCTTCCCGCACGAAGTCATTTACGGCCGCAACTGTCTCGACGCCGGCGAAGCCACCACCCGCCACGACGAAAGTGAGCAACGCTTGCCGGTCGGCACTATTGGAATTCGCCTCTTCCAAATGTCGAATGATTTGAGCGCGCAACTGAATGGCATCGTGAAGCGATTTCATTGGCACGGCCAGATCGGCGAGACCGGGGATGTCGTAAAAGTTGGTGATCGATCCTAATGCAATGACCAGATGGTCATAGTCGATCTGGAGGGAGTGGTTGCGATAACCATGTGAAATCACGATTTGCTTGTTTGGGAGGTCGATTCGGTTCACCTCGCCCACCAGTACCTCAGTTTTACGAAGTAATTTCCGGAGGGGATTTACAATATTAGTGATGTCTAGGTCGCTCGCCGCTACCTCATGAAGCATCGGCGTGAACAAGAAGAAATTATCCTGGCTAACCAGGCAAATCTCCACCGCACTGTCTCGGGCTAGCAATCTCTCAAGATGAATGGCCGCATAAACCCCGCCGAAACCACCGCCCAGAATGACGATTCGTTTTTTTCGAGACTTATCGGGTGAGCGATCGATCATTGCGTTCCTTCGAGCCTCGCTTTGTGGGTAGCGCCGGAATTACGGCGGGGATGTCTGCTTGTTTGCTGTGTCGAGTAGTTTTGGCTGAGCTACTTCGCTGGGGCCGGACTGACGTAACTCGCGCTCGATCTCATCTCGAGCTGCGCCGAACTCCTTTACCGCCCGACCCATGCCTCGGGCGAGCTCAGGCAGCTTCTTCGCGCCGAACAGGAGCAACACGATGAGAAGGATTACTATCATGTCCGCCCCCGCGAAATTCAGGAGACTGGCAATTGTTGTAGGCATAAGAGTCGATGTTTCCTCAGTTATTCGGCGTTTGGTTGAACAATCTGTGCCCACTCATACTGTTCAGGCGGACATTTATTCCCCGAGAATGATGTCTGGCATCGTTTGGTCGCCGGTGTCTATGAGATGGTCCGTCTCTGCGCAGTCTCTTTCTTGCGAGGATGGAATAAAACTGGGAAATGCCAGTCTTATTAGACAAAGGGCAAGGCGCCTGGACGTACTGTGCCGTGCCCAAATATGAGCTCTCGAAAATCGCTATGGCTTTGCCTTTGAAAGCGGAACATGCTTCCGAAACCGAAGATTTCGAATCGGATCAGAAGACCGTGAAGTTCGTCGTAGTCAAAGGGCGCGAAGAGAGCCCCGCTGAGCAAAAGAACCTAGCATCTTTTGAAGCGATGATACTGCCTCATCTTGATGCCGCGCACAATTTAGCCAGATGGCTGCTTCGCAATGACGAGGATGCGCAGGATGTGGTTCAGGAGGCGTATTTGCGTGCGTTCAAATCGTTCAACGGATTCCATGGTTCCAACGGACGGGCCTGGTTGCTGACTATAGTCCGAAACACGTCTTACACGTTGCTTAAGAAAAACCACGCAGTCGATCTGACAACAACTTTCGATGAAGAGATACACGCTTCTGGGCAGGAGTCCCTTACTCCGGCAGCGATTCTGGAGCATAACGAGGACGCGAAGCTGATGAGAGAAGCTATAGATGAATTGCCTGCCGAATTCCGTGAGATCTTGACGCTACGACACCAGGAAGGTCTCTCCTACAAGGAAATCGCCGACATCACGCAAGTTCCGCCAGGGACGGTGATGTCGCGGCTCGCCCGCGCGCGAGCCAAGCTCAGGGAATGTTTGGCGGCTCACATCGGTAAGGAGAAATGAAGATGAACTGCGAAGAAGCTATAAAACTGATGGATGGTTATTTGGATGGCGAACTCGATCCGATTACTAGCCAGACACTCGAACGGCACTTGCGGGACTGCCCTAACTGTGATGAAGTTTACGAAACGCATGGTTCGCTAATTCGCGCCATCGGCAACGCAACTCCCTATTATAAGGCGCCCGCGGGATTACGTGATCGAATTCAATCCTCTTTACGAGAAGAGGTCGCCGAACGGCCTACGCGCACTTTTACGCGAGGTGCTCAGCTCCTGGTCCCAAGAAAGCAGCTAGAGCGGCGGACTGTTCTTTTCGGGACACCATGGAACTGGCTCGGTCTCGCCGCGGCGGTCATTCTCGCTGCGGTCGTGGCTTTGAATTTGGTGCCCCGATTGCAGCGACCTGAGCGCGATCAATTCTTAGCCACGCAACTCATCGCCAGTCATGTGCGTTCGCTGATGGCAAATCACCTCACTGACGTCGCTTCCTCCGACCAGCACACCGTGAAACCATGGTTGGACACAAAGGTCGATTTTGCACCTCCGGTAGTCGACCTTTCCAGCGAAGGGTTTCCTTTGGTTGGTGGCCGCCTCGATTATCTCGATCAGAGGCCGGTGGTGGCGTTGATTTACCAAAGGCGAAAACATTTCATTAACCTGTTTGTTTGGCCGGCAGAATCGAATGCGAGCAGAGCCATGAACGCGATATCGCGCCAAGGCTATCAGCTTCTCCATTGGGCTGATTCGGACTTTAACTACTGGGCTGTTTCCGACGTTAACGCTAACGATTTGCAGACTTTTAAGCAGCAGTTCGAAGGACAAACGTCGCACCATTGACGACGAACAAAGGCTTTGTCACAGACAAGGCTTTAGCTTGTTGAGAGCGTTTAGGTCCGCATTCGGATAACAGCGCTCACTCCTTTCTCTGGTGGCGGTTCACGCTTATTGCGTCGCCAAACTTCAGCGCTTTGTGCGGGCGGCGGCCGCATTCTGGTGGAACATCAATTAACGGCGCGGGAATATCACCAGCCCAAAAAGGTATGGATAAGTGAAAGCAATTTACCAATCGCCCATTTAGTGAAACCGAAGCATAGAAAAACCCAGTTTATGTCAGCTTCTCCTGTTCACCGTCAAAAACACACCACCAAATGCGTAACCGTGTTGTCGCCATTTCTGAGACACGTAAATACAGGGACCCTGGCGTTTGTCATGTTCGTTGCTCTGGCGTTTCTGAGTAGCACGCACGGCAAAAACGCCGAAACCAGAGAGTCAGCTCCTTCCAAAGCTACAAAGACTGAAGTTGCCATCGATAACTTTAGTTTTTCACCCCAAACTTTGGCCGTACCCGTGGGCGCCACGGTGACCTGGACTAACCACGACAACGTAGCTCCACAGTGACGAGCGCCGACAATCAGTTCAAGAAGTCGCCGGTATTGAAGACGGGAGAGCGCTTTTCCAACACCTTCGCGACCACAGGAACTTACTCTTACTTCTGTTCCATACATCATCGGATGACTGGAAAGATCATCGTTAACTAACGCCAACCACTTTAGATATGAAATCAGTACTCGCTTCAATGTTGTGGAAGACCGCGCCATTGATTATTCCACTGTTCTTGACCATTGGCAGTTCAACCATTGCGCAAGCAGGAGATAGAAATCCGCTATTTTGCGGGCTGATAAGGCCGGGAGGCTCGGATTATCCTGCCGGGTCGTCCCGAGGGTATCTAACGGTCTATTTAACGGCCGATGAATTCAACGATGGCAACGCGTGGTACTTCCCGCACAGCTTTTTCGCCATCTATACGACTGACGGAAAATTGTTTAAAAATGTCACAAGCCAACATCTCGCGGACGATGAAATTCCCGAGGTTGTACCGTTGCCGGTTGGATCTTACATGGTCGTTGCTCGATCGGAGAAGGACGGATATATCCGCCTGCCCGTTGCCATCAAGGCGGGCCAGCGAAGGGTTCTCGACCTGGATCTCAGGCAAGCGCGCACACTAGGGGGGTTAGTGCGAAACTGACGGCTGGCTTTACTAAGGATCGCATGAGCCCGTTTGATTTAAAAGCTGCCCTGCTTGCAAAACACGCGCAACACCCGGTAGTAATTCATTTTCCGATCGCGCTCTTCATCATCAGCGTGGTGTTTGATCTGCTCGCGATTTGGAGAAGCAATCCAACGATGTTGAAGGCCGCATACTATAATCTTGTGGCGGCAGCACTCACGGCGCCAGTTGCGATTGCTAGCGGGTTGACCGCATGGCAGTGGCAATTGGAGGGTGCAAAACTTAAAGGAAACTTGCTCCTGCATTTGGTCTTCGCGCTATCAGCCAGCGGAATGATTTGGCTCCTTTGCGCGTGGCGCTTCCGCCAGCGGAAACTTCCCCACCGAACACCCGGCATCACTTATATCGCTCTTGCACTTGCCACGGTGTTGTTAATTGCAATCGCCGGACATCTGGGCGGCTTCGTTAGCGGCGTAGAGAGCGGAGCGACCTGAATTATATGTCCGATGCTCTTTTTATATCGGGAGTATTCCTTTCCGTCAGCTTCGCGCTCAGCTAAGCGCACCCTTAGCTGCTCAGGGTCAACCTGCGCAGACCCACGGTTGTGCACGAACCGCCAAATGTCTGGCTAATTAATTCTCAAGCTGCCCCATTTCCCGCGCGTGCGAGAAGTAGGCTTTCAGCCTTCTACCAGCGATTTACTA
>QHNU01000263.1 GCA_003218525.1 Verrucomicrobiota bacterium | reverse complement strand
AGTCGAATTGCTCGGCGAAATCGCCGATTAAATTGATGCGCGCCCGGCGCAGGCGAAAACGGTCTTTCAACGCATTTAGGCCGAAGCGCCCCTCAAAGGCCGAAACATCGCCATCCTCGAAATTCATCTGGATATATCCGCCGAGCGTCAGCTTCAGTTCCGGCCCGGCCTGAAAGACGTAGGCCGGCTTCTTCTCTTCTACGACTACGCTTTTTTCGACATAAGATTTGCCATCGAAGGTGACTTGCGTTTTCCTTTTGCCCTCAATGCCAGCCTGAGGCGCGGAGACAGTCTGCTTCTTCAAGCTGCTGATTTCCTGTTCGAGTTGGGCGTTTCGTTTTTGCAATTGCTCGACGGCCCGCTCCAATTTCTGGAGTCGCTCAGACTCGGAGTTGCCGCCGGAGGTCTGCGCCCGCAGCGGTTGAATCACCAGCAGCAACAGCGGAACGGTGGTCCCGATCCGAACGAGGAACGATTTTTTCACAAACATTTGTTTCTCCTTATTTTGATGATTTCGCTCACTTGAAGCGAACCTCCGGAAGTCCGGCAGGGCTGTTCGTTTTTTTTGGATGGCCCAGTTGTCTGGTCAATAGAATTCATTTGGTTATGGCGGTCTGCTTTCACATTCGGCAAGCACATTCGGCAAACGGATTTTCTCTGTCCGTTCGATCTGTGTGACTTTCGAATCGTGCACGACGATTTGGACGACACCGAATCGCAAGCTCTGTACCTTTGGCGCCCTAATTCAAGCCAATCAGCAGATACTTGCTTTTCATCATGCGGCATGAGGTCGCCTTTCGTTTCGGCTTCCGCCCCGTCGAGCGGCGTTAGCAGGGTAGGATGCGGGCTCGAGCAAAGAATGTAAATCCAATGCGCGGGTGGCGAATGGCGGCGCGACCTTGTCCCGGCGCATTTTGCGCAAGGTGATTTCAACAATGTCTGCCAGGGTGTAGCGGTCGAGAATTTTAGAGATGGCGGTGCGGACGTCCAACATCAGCATACGTAAGCCGCAATGCGCTTCGTCAGGACAACTGCAACGCGCATACGCGGTCTGGCTGACACACGGTATCGGCGCGAGCGGACCGTCGATCAGGCGAATGACCGCGCCAATCTTGATCCGGTTCATCGGTTTACTCAGCGAATAACCGCCCAGCTTTCCTCGCTTGCTGACGACGTATCCGCCGGCCTTCAGCTGCGTAAAAATCTGTTCGAGAAATTTGATCGGCAGCTTTTCCTTGGTCGCGAGCTCACTGACCTGGAGAATGGGACGCCCGAGCTCCATGGCAATTCCAAGATCGATCAGTGTGCGCATCGCATATTCCCCGCGTTTGGAAAGTTTCATGTGCTATTCGCCGATTCCACGTGATCGGCACAACCGGGGAAGCAATTAGAATTCGAGATCCGCATGCCCGCAAAACAGGACCGATAGATACAACAATTGCCTCAATGTGTGGACGAAAAACTCCGAGCCACCGGAATCAGCCAGCCCACTGGAACTCGTTTTCTCCGCCGCGAATGCGACAGTCGACGCCTGCGAGGGCGTGGCCGCTTGGCCGTGGCCCTGGCGAAGTGAAATCCGCGATTATCCTCATAACCCTCGGGCGCGCGCCGGAGCAACTCCGCTAACAGGAGAATCGATCCAAGAGCACCGCCAAAAAATGAGAGCCACATACGATTAATCCCAGACCACGGTTTCACAATGCCCGTTTTTTCCGGATGTTGACGCTGCTTTTCCGGATTGTGGCTCGATATAATGACGCGATTGGGCCCGCGCTCCTGAAATTGATTCGGTCCCTCGACCCCGTTCGCACCCGTGCAGATCAGGATCGTCCAGCTGCTTACGATCAATAATGTTCTCATGCAAATCCCCCTTATTTTGAGCAATCATGTTGTCTATCGATCTAGTATGATATAAATGTATACTGTGCAAGTATGAAATCGCGCAAATGTATACTTGTCAAGTATGAATCA
>QHNU01000262.1 GCA_003218525.1 Verrucomicrobiota bacterium | reverse complement strand
GTCCTCCGACGACATCGAGCAGCGCAAACTCGCCGCCATCATGTTTACCGACATGGTGGGCTACAGCGCGCTGTCCCAGCGCGATGACAAGCTCGCGCTCGAGTTGCTGGAAGAACATCGCCGTCTGCTGCGGGAAATTTTCCCGCGGTTTCACGGCACGGAGATCAAGACCATCGGCGACGCCTTCCTGGTTGAATTCGGCAGCGCGCTGGAAGCGGCGCAATGCGCGATCGAAATTCAGCGCACGCTGGCGAAGCGGAACCACGATGTCACGTCCGACCGTCGGATTGAGCTGAAGATCGGGATTCACATTGGCGATGTGGTGCATCGGGCAGGGGATGTGTATGGGGACGGGGTGAACATCGCGTCGCGGATCGAACCGCTGGCGGGCGCGGGCGGCATTTGCGTCTCGATGGACGTGGAGCGGCAGATTCGCAACGCGCTCGAAGCCAGGTTCGAAAAATTCGGTACAGCCGATTTGAAGAACATCAGCCTGCCGATGGATCTGTTTCGGATCGTCCTACCTTGGGAGAAGGGAGCCAAAGCTGGACCTGTCGTGGAAACGGCCAGAAGCAAGTCGCCCCTCATGCTTTGGGCTGCTGTTCTTGTCGTCCTCGCCTTGCTCGGCGGTTGGTGGTGGATGCAACGCTCGCATCGGGACCACCAAAGCGCGTCAAGCGAATCGGCGAAAGCATTGTCGGCTCCCGCAGCCGCTGTTGATCAGAACTCTGTCGCTGTCCTGCCGTTCGTTAACATGAGCGACGACAAAGGGAGCGAGTATTTTTCTGACGGCGTCAGCGAAGAGTTGCTGACTGTGCTGCAAAAAATTCCTGGGCTACACGTAGCCGCGCGGACATCGGCATTTTCGTTCAAAGGCAAGAACGCGACGGCCCAGGAAATTGGGCAGAAACTGGGCGTTGCGCATCTCGTTGAAGGGAGTGTCCGTAAAGCCGGAGACAACGTTCGCATCGCGGCTCGACTCAGCCGGGCCGATACCGGCGAGGAACTCTGGTCGGAAAATTATACCCGCGATCTGAAGGACGTGTTCGCAGTGCAGAGCGAACTGGCACAGACGATCGTCGAACAATTGCGCGGTCGCTTCGCCGGAACGGAGGCGAGTTCAACAGCCAAGGAGAAAATTCAAGCCGAGGTGCGGGCAGCCGAGAAAGGCGGAACGAAAAATGTGCAGGCGCATGAATTTTATTTGCAGGGCCGCTTTTATGGAGACCGCCACTCCGAAAAGAGCGTAAGCGAAGCCATTGCCGCTTATCAACACGCTGCCGAGCTAGATCCCGGGTTCGCGCTGGCCTGGGCCGGCCTCGCGCAGACGCATGCCTGGTTAAGTGGTTTCTCGACCGCGGGAGGGCAGAAAAGTTTCGACGCCCATCTGGCCAGTGCACGAGACGCAACGGCGCGGGCTCTCGCCATTGAGCCTAACTTGCCGGAAGGGTTGTTCGCCCGTGCCACGATCCAGACGAATTTCGATTTCGATTGGAACGGGGCGGCTCAAACATTGAGCAAGGCATTGGCGCTGGCTCCCGCCGATCCGGCCATCGTGATCGCAGCGGCCAATCTCCAGATAGCACGCGGAAACATCGATCGAGCGATCGAGCTTTTCCGCCGGGCTGTCGACCTGGATCCGGTCAACCCGGCGGCCCGATCGTTTCTCGCATTTAACCTGGCGGCGACAAAGCATTTCGCGGAAGCGCGCGCCGAATTCCCGCGCGTAGTGGAGTTGAATCCGGCGGCACCGTGGGCGCATGCCGGTCTCGGTTTGTCTTATCTGCTGGAGAACAAATTCGAGGAGGCCGCGGTCAATGCGCAGGCTGACGCGGCCGATTGGGCACGGCTCCTCATTGTGAGCTGCGCCCGTTGGGGCCAGAAACGGGTGACAGAATCCGACGCCGCGCTGGCGGAGTTAATTGCAAACGATGCCGAAACGGCGGCATATCAGATTGCCGAAGTTTATGCGTATCGGAATGACAAGGATCGAGCTTTTGAATGGCTGGAGCGGGCGCACCGGCAACGCGATCCGGGTCTGGCCAGTTTGCGGAAAGATCCCCTCCTAGCGAATCTTCAAGGAGACCCGCGCTGGAACGCATTTTTGCACGCGATGGGTCTGGCCGATGATCAGTTGAAATAAACGCAACGGGCGCGCTGAACCTTGGCCAAGGCGTTCGCAGTTTACCGAAGCCGCGTTGCAGAACGCGGCGGTTGGTGGTTTACGAACGAATAATTTCGCTGAAAGCAGGCACCCGCTGCCAGTGTCTTGAACTGTTCAACGTAATCAGCAAATCCTGGCGCAAAGAAGCTGCGAGATGGCGAACTAGCTGACGCGCGCGGATCGCAACACTGCGGTAACATTTGCGTGTTGTCACACCGCGGAAAAGTTAGACTGGTTTCAATGTGTCGATGAACTGCGCGCAATCTCGCAGGTCATTTCTAAAATGTGCTTTGGCAGGAGCGGCAGGTACGGTAATGGGAAAATTGATCAATCAGACTACTTTCGCCGACAGTGGAGCCGGGCACTCGCCGGGAACATCTGAGGTTACTCAGCTGAGCCTGAGCGAGGCATCCGAGCTGATACGTTCCAGGAAGATCTCACCAGTAGAGCTAACCCAGGCATGTCTCAGCCGCATAGAGCGGCTGAACAG
>QHNU01000261.1:2866-3360 GCA_003218525.1 Verrucomicrobiota bacterium | reverse complement strand
TGCGTTTTGGGCCGGCGAGTTCACCAATTCCTATACGTTGGCCAAAATGAAGCTCTGGACTGATGGCCGCTGGCTTTGGACACGCTTCGTCGGGTCCACCATCACCGGCCAGTTTGTCGACACGATTACCGTTATTCTGATCGCCTTCGTAGGTCGGGCCTCCTGGCCGACGATCCTGAGCCTGATTTTTTGGGGCTACACGTTCAAGGTGCTTTATGAGGTTTTTGCAACTCCGCTTACCTATGTCGTAATAAACGCGCTGAAACGCGCCGAGGGCGTCGATGTGTTCGATCGCGGCACCAATTTCAACCCCTTCGCCCGCAGCCAGGAAGAAGTTCGGCCGGGGGCGGAGGCGGCATGAGTTTCAGACACGCGGAGAGACAGCCTCCGTGCTGTCCATCTTATCGAGGACGGGACGGAGCCCGTCCCTCCGAAGTTGATTTGCGATTCAGACCGCATAGAAGATCTCTCTGTCGTCCCGGTGCGTCTTAGTG
>QHNU01000261.1:0-2841 GCA_003218525.1 Verrucomicrobiota bacterium | reverse complement strand
TCGTCCGCAAATTTACCAGCGTAGAACATTCATTTCGCCTTGATACGGCCAAACCGCGGACGTCGAAACAAGGCCGGCGCGAACAGCATTCTCGCTGACATAGTTCCATTTCGAATCGTAGCTTTCGCTTCGGCGCAGTTGTCGATCCCAGAAATCTCGCTGCCAAATCGGTAGGTCCTTTCGGCGCCGCCAGCACCGCGACGTGTACGACTTCCAGAAATGCACCCAATTAACTAGCGGCAAGGCATCGAACGTAGTAGGTGCGCAAAATAGGTGCACGTGATCTGGCATAATGACGTATCGTCCGATCAGCCACGAATCGGCAGCGACCCAAGCGTCGCGGAGCAGCGCGTGAGCGACGTCGTCAGCCAGTATTGACTTTCGATTCTTGGTGCAAACCGTAACGAATACAATGACCGGTGTATTGAATTGCTCACGCGGCGGCAGATGCACCGGCTGCCTCCGATTCGATTTGTTCATTTAACGGAGGGACGACCTCCGCGTCGTCCGTCACCGGCTGGATAGGCGATCCTTTTCATGACCGGGTGGAGCTCGTCCCTCCGATCCTTACATATGCTCAATCACATTATCACCGAACTGCGAGCATTTGATCTCGGTCGCGCCTTCCATCAATCGCGCGAAATCGTAGGTCACACGTTTACTTGCGATGGCGCCGGTCAATCCTTTGATGATGAGGTCGGCGACTTCAGTCCAGCCCATGTAACGAAACATCATTTCCCCGGAAAGAATGACCGAGCCTGGATTCACCTTGTCCTGGTTGGCATATTTGGGCGCGGTCCCGTGGGTCGCTTCGAAGACAGCGTGTCCACTAATGTAATTGATATTCCCGCCGGGAGCGATCCCGATCCCTCCCACCTGCGCGGCGAGTGCATCGCTCAAATAATCGCCATTCAAATTCAATGTCGCGATGACATCGAACTCTTCTGGTCGCGTCAGCACCTGCTGCAAGGTGATGTCTGCGATCGCGTCCTTGATGATAATGCCGGCGCCCGTTTTCCCTTTGGGGATTTTGCACCACGGCCCGCCATCGGTCTCTTCAGCGCCGAAGAATTGCTTCGCCACCTCATAACCCCAATCGCGAAACGCGCCTTCCGTAAATTTCATGATGTTCCCTTTGTGCACCAGGGTCACGCTCTTACGATTGAACCGGACCGCGTAGCTGATCGCGCTGTGAACCAAACGCACAGTGCCGGAATAGCTAACAGGCTTGATCCCAATTCCGACGCGCACGTCGTTAGGAAACTCCTTCGTGCCTACACTACCCCAAAACTCGCGCGCTTTCGCTTCTGTCCCGAACCGGACCTTCTCGAACCGCTTCGGAAATTCTTTGGCCAGAAATTCGAGAACCTTTTTCGCCTCCGGCGTAGCGGCCGCGTATTCAATTCCCGCGTAAATGTCTTCCGTGTTTTCGCGGAAAATAATCATGTCCACTTTTTCCGGGTGTTTCACGGGCGAGGGGACACCTCGGAAGTATTGGATCGGTCGCAAACAAACGTAGAGATCGAGTAACTGCCGCAGAGCGACGTTTAACGATCGAATGCCGCCGCCGACGGGCGTTGTCAGCGGTCCTTTGATTCCGACGAAATATTCGCGAAACGCTTCGACAGTCTCGTCTGGTAACCACGTGTCAAATTTGTCCTTTGCAGCTTGGCCGGCGAAGACTTCGAACCATGCCGCCTTCCGTTTGCCGCCATAGGCCTTTTCGATGGCGGCATCGAACACGCGTACGCTCGCAGCCCAAATATCGGGACCGGTCCCATCACCGCGAATAAACGGGATCACCGGTCGATCCGGCACGGTCAGACCAGTCTGACTTCTTGAAATCTTCTCTCCAGTTGGCGGCGTAATGTCTTTGAACGGCATAGCGCATCACTGTAGAGACCACTGCCGCAGCGGCAATGCGAAACAGGATCATTGTAGGGCAGGGATTCCTCCATGCCGGCGCAGGTTGTACGGTAGGATTTCGGCAAGCGGGAGCGCTTGCCCTACAAACGCGACGAATATAAAAATTTGCACGTGGCGCATCCACCGCGGATCCCTATCTGGCTCAGCTATGATCAGGCCGTAGTTTATTTCATTACCTTTTGCGTGCAGGCTCGAATCCCTGTGCTCGCCAATGATAAGGCATTTGCGGTCTTAAGAGACATAGCGGGACGACCAGGCATTTGGAGGATCATAGCGGCGGTTGTCATGCCTGATCATGTTCACCTCCTCGGCGCGCCGGCGGAGCGAGACGCTCCGGTAGGTGCGCTTTCGGCGACGGTAAAGCGAGCGATCCGGAGAAGTTTGCAGGCGACGTGGCAATGGCAACCAGGATGTTTTGATCGATTACTACGTTCTGACGAGTCGGCAGATGAGAAATGGAATTACATAAGGGATGATCCGGTACGAGCTGGTTTGGTGAACCATTGGTCCGATTGGCCATATCAGATCGGATTAAATTGTAGGGCAGGCATTCCTGCCTGCCGGCCTAAATGACTGTCCTGCGCTGGGGACAGCGCACACTACAGCACGTTTCGTGGGAGAAATAGCGCGGAGGGACGAGTTCCACCTCGTCCTCGGGGATTCGTGGACAAGACGGAGCTTGTCCCTCCGAAATGTCAACTTACCAAAGACCCCAGATGTGAAACGGCCGACGGGACCGACGTCTCTGAAAGAACCGCGAGCAGCGTTGAATAATCATCCCAACAACAGCAAAGAGCGAAAAAGCCGTCATGAGCTGGAGAAGAGTGTCGGGCCGATCGTTACCTGTTTGAGCTAGCCTTGGCAGAACGGCGCCGATGATAACATTAGTGACGTTGTAATTGCCGTCAGCAAACG
>QHNU01000022.1:9955-14186 GCA_003218525.1 Verrucomicrobiota bacterium | reverse complement strand
CGATGACGGGCGCGTCTTATTAGTATGCGTGTTGCCTCTCCAATACCGAAAAAACGAGCGCGCATTGAGATCATTCCGCTGATCGACATCATGTTCTTCCTGCTCGCCAGTTTTATGATGGTGAGCTTGAGTCAGACCCACATGAAGGGAATCAAAGTCAATCTGCCCTCGACCGCCGCACCACCACCGCAACAGGTGAAAGATTTCGTCTCTATCCGGGTGTCGCCAGGAAATACCATTTTCTTTGACGGCCAATATGTGCCTGACGATCAGGTTTTGCCTCGCCTCTATCAACTGCATCAGCAGAACCCTAACATCAAAGTCTCGATCAGTGCCGAAATGCTGGCGATCCACGGCGACGTAATTGCGTTGCTGGACAGAGTACGCCAGGTCGGCATTCAAAAAGTGGGCTATCAGATTCGGGCAGCGCCGGCGATTAATCGCTAGTTAACTTCCCAGGAGTTCCCGCAGCTTCTCCACCGCACGTGCGCGATGGCTGATGCGGTTTTTCACTTCAGTCGGTAATTCCGCGAATGTTTCGGTGAACCCCGCCGCGACGAATACCGGATCGTAACCGAAACCGTTCTCCCCACGCGGTAAGTCGGCGATGAGCCCGCGCACCTCGCCGCTCACTGCCTCCAAAATTTTTCCGCCGCGAGCAATGACGATGATGCATCGGAAACGCGCGGATCGCTTCGGCTGGCGCAATCTTTCCAATTCACGGAAAAGTTTCTCCACATTGTCGCGATCGGTTGCATCTTCCCCCGCGAAACGGGCCGAACAAATTCCGGGGGCGCCGCTAAGAGCATCCACCTCTAATCCCGAGTCATCCGCCACGACGATCTCCTTCGGGCGCACTCGCGAAACGGCAACCGCTTTGATCGCGGCATTCTCTTCAAATGTGCCGCCTGTCTCCACGATCCCGGGGAGATCGCGCTCGTCGGTTAGATCAGTGACTTGAAATTGCGGACCCAGCAGATGGGCAAATTCACGCGTCTTGTGCCGATTCCGCGTCGCGAGCAAGATTTTCATGAACAGAATAACTCCGGAAACCAGCGGCACCCGTAAATTTTTCAGTTTCTTTCCTGGATTCCTGTGTTCCTGATTCTTCTCGGATGAGCGAGCGACGCAAACCCTATCCTTTCGATTTCTTCGAACCCAAGTGGCAGCGCATTTGGGATGAGCGCCGGGTCTTCCATGCACCGAATCCAGGAGAATCGAGTTTCGATCCGAGCAAACAAAAGTTCTATGTGCTGGACATGTTTCCCTACCCGAGCGGCGCCGGGCTGCACGTCGGTCATCCCGAAGGTTACACCGCCACGGACATCGTCGCGCGCTACAAGCGGATGCGCGGCTTCAACGTGCTGCATCCGATGGGCTGGGATGCATTCGGTTTGCCAGCTGAGCAATACGCGATCAAAACCGGCCAGCATCCGGCGATTACAACGCGCGAGAACGTAGCGAAATTTAAAAGCCAGCTGCAACGCATCGGCTTTTCCTACGACTGGCAGCGCGAAATCAACACCAGCGATCCTGATTTTTACCGATGGACACAGTGGATTTTCCTGCAAATCTACAACTCCTGGTTCAACTCAGAGACGCAACGAGCGGAACCGATCAGGACGTATCGCGGCGCTGATCCCGATAGCGTGCGGCTGGCCTATGTGGCAGATGTGCCAGTGAATTGGTGCCCCGAATTGGGCACTGTCCTCGCCAATGAAGAAGTGATCGACGGCAAGAGCGAGGTTGGCGGATTCCCGGTTGTCCGGCGGCCAATGCGGCAATGGATGCTGCGCATCACGGCCTACGCCGAGCGATTGATCGACGAGCTCGAAGGACTCGACTGGCCTGAAGGAATCAAATTGCTCCAGCGAAATTGGATCGGACGAAGCGACGGAGCGGAAATCGATTTTCCTATAGCTGGGATGGCTGACTCCGTTGCCGCGGCCAGCGACCGCGGCTACAAGATCCGTGTCTTCACCACGAGACCGGACACGCTTTATGGCGCGACTTACATGGTGCTGGCGCCGGAACATTCGCTCGTCGAATTGATTGTGAGTGAAGAGCAATGGCCGGCGGTGCGCGACTATCGCGAGCGCACCGCGCGAAAGAGTGACTTGGAACGCACGGAACTTGCAAAGGAAAAAACCGGTGCTTTTACCGGTGCCTTCACAATTAACCCGGCGAGTAGTGAGAAGATTCCGATCTGGATAGCCGATTATGTTCTGCTCGGTTATGGCACCGGCGCGATCATGGGCGTACCAGGCCACGACGAGCGCGATCTGGAGTTCGCGCGCAAGTTCCAGTTGCCGATCATCCCGGTCGTCCAGGCGCCGGGAAAAACCCCCGCCGAATCGATCGGGTTTGTCGGAGACGGCATGGCGATCAATTCGCCGATTATCGACGGTTTATCGAGCGTAGAAGGAAAAACGAAAATTACACGGTGGCTGGAGGAACGGGGCGTCGGGAAGGGGGCGGTTAATTATAAACTGCGCGACTGGCTTTTCTCTCGTCAGCGTTATTGGGGCGAACCCTTTCCGGTAATTTGGGAGAAGGGCGCGCACCGCGCGCTCGACGAAAATGAGCTACCGGTCGTTCCTCCGGCATTGGAGGATTACAAACCAAGCGGTACCGGCGATCCGCCATTGGCCAAAGCCAAAGAATGGATCCGGTATTCCGATAAAGCGACGCGCGAGACCAACACGATGCCACAGTGGGCTGGTTCCTGTTGGTATTACCTGAGGTTTTGCGATCCGAAAAACGATCGGCGTTTCGTCGGCGAAGAGGCGGAACGCTACTGGATGGGAGGAGCGAAGGCGGGCGGAGTTGACCTCTATATCGGTGGCACGGAGCACGCCGTCTTGCATCTGCTCTATGCCCGTTTCTGGCACAAAGTGCTTTTCGACCTGGGCTACTTGTCGAAACCGGAACCGTTTCAGCGGCTGGTGAATCAGGGACTGATTCTCGGAGAGGACAGCCAAAAGATGTCAAAATCGCGCGGCAATGTCGTCAATCCCGATACCGTGATCGACCAGCACGGCGCGGATGCATTTCGCTGTTACGAAATGTTCATGGGCCCGCTCGAGCAGATGAAGCCCTGGAGTATGCGTGGCGTGGAAGGGGTGGCACGATTTCTGGCGCGGGTGTGGCGCTTAATCATGGAAGAAAACCAAGCCGGCGAATGGGAATTATCCCCGCGCCTCCGGGAGATTGCGCCGGACAAGGCGCAGCAAAAAATTGTTCACGGCACGATCAAGAAAGTGAGCGAAGACATTGAGTCGCTTTCATTCAACACCGCCATTTCACAAATGATGGTTTTCGTGAACGCGTTCACCAACGCTCCGGCGATTCCGGTGTCAGCAATGCGGACGCTGCTGGTGTTGCTGAATCCATTCGCGCCGCACCTTACCTCCGAGCTTTGGGAAAAAATAAGCGGGCGATTTGGTGACACGCGGAGTGATGTGGCCGAACAGGAATGGCCCGGGCACGATGAAGCAGTGCTGGTGGAAGACGAAGTCGATATAATCGTCCAAATAAATGGGAAGCTGCGCGACAAGTTGCGCGTGGCCATTGATGCGAATGAAGAAGAATTGAAATCTGCGGCGTTGGATCTGCCGAAGATTCAGCAGCACCTCGCCGGAAAAGAAGTTCGCAAAATCGTGATTGTTCCGAACAAAATCGTTAACATCGTCGCAAACTAATTACGGAGGACTGTACGATGTGGAAAGAATTCAAAGAGTTCGCTGTCAAAGGGAATGCCTTTGATCTGGCTATCGGCGTCATTATCGGCGCTGCTTTTGGCGGGATCATCAATTCCCTGGTCAAAGACATCATCATGCCACCGATCGGACTGATCACGGGCGGACTCGATTTTTCGAACAAGTTTTTGATCCTAAAACATCCACCCGGTGGCGGTTTCTTCGCCACACCGGCCGACGCGGTGAAAGCCGGGGCGATCACCTGGAACTACGGAAACTTCATCACGCTCGTGATCAATTTTGTCATTGTTGCGCTCGCGATTTTTCTCTTGGTAAAAGGATTCAACAGGCTGAAACGGCCGCATCCGACGGCACCACCGGTGGCGAAGGATTGTCCCGCGTGCACCATGTCTATCCCGATTAACGCAAGGCGCTGCCCGCATTGCACAAGCGAGCTCGAGGCTGCTCGCGCTTAAGCGGCGGATTCATCCGGCTCCAGAGGCAAAATTCGCTCAGGTGTACAAAGCCAGATG
>QHNU01000022.1:0-9936 GCA_003218525.1 Verrucomicrobiota bacterium | reverse complement strand
GTCCCGGCGGCCCAGGGTGAAAAAGCCGGCATGATCCAGCAGGTCGGCTCCTGGACGAACGCCGGAAACTTCAAGTGAAGTCCGGCCCCATCACGCAATGTCGCTGCCGGATGGAAATGACCGATGATTTCGACCCGGCCGGAATTCTTCCGCGGGCCATCACCATGGCAAAATTCGAACCCTTTGGTCTGGAAGGATTCGACGAAGTCAATCGCGCCGCGCAGTTTGCGATCGTGATTGCCAGCGATGGTGATCGTTTCGCAAAAGGTGCGCGCTTCCGATAAAAGTTTCCGCGCGGGTCCGACGGCCGCGTCATCGTGCACGAGGTCGCCCAGAATCACCAGAGTTCTCGGTTGATAATCGCTGATTAGACCCAGCAAACGACCGCTGGAAGATTCCATCCCCCAGAGCGGAACCAGTTGGCCGGCAAGGCGTTGGCTCAGCTCGAACCCGAAATGAAGGTCTGCGATCGCCAGCCAACCTTCGCGTTCGTGGAAGAGGCCAAGCCGTGCATCCAGGAGCACGTTTTCTGCTACATAAGCTTGGGTCAGGGAAAGGGGACGCAATGGGCGCAGGGAAATTATCGCTTGCCAGGTTCGACTTCAACGGGTATTCGGCGCGCGTTTTGCAAAAATCATTGCTGCTGCGACTTACGCTCGCGTGTTTAGTCGCCGGATTTCTCGGAAGTTGCGCCACTCAACCACTGGCCAGCCGCAACCAAGCGAAACCACAGCGAATGAACGTGCGGACCACAGCCTACTGCACGTCGGAACGTGGCGGAGGCGGAAAACACAATGCCGTTGGCATGTACCTTTCCGGCCGGAACGTCGTGAGTGCGGCTTCCGATTGGTCGCGCTTTCCGCTCGGCACTCGCTTTCGCCTCGTGGACACGAATCAGGAGTATATCATCGACGACTACGGCGGTGCGCTCATCGGCACAAACACGATCGACCTATTCAAGAATTCGCGGCTCGACATGAAGCGCTGGGGGGTGCGGCATGTTGATATCGACATTCTCCAATGGGGTTCAGAAGAACGGAGCGTGAAAATTCTTGCGCCACGGGCGAGGCACAAAAAAGTCCGGCGGATGCTTGTGGCATTAAATAGCAAAAAGAAACCGATCGAAGTCGCCGATAAGCGGCTTTGATTTCGGGAGCATCGCGCCGAAACTCACGCGCGATGAACATTCTCGTCGTTGGCGGAGCAGGCTACATTGGCAGTGTCTGCGCCGAGCTCCTGCTGAACGAAGGCCACCAGGTTGCCATTCTCGATAATCTATCTGAGGGGCATCGCGCGGCGGTCGATCGGCGAGCCCATTTTATTCAGCTAGACCTGGCCAATCGGGATGGACTCGCGCAGGCCGTCGTTCGTTCATGCCCGGATGCAATAATGCATTTCGCTGCCAGCGCCTTGGTCGGCGAGTCGATGCGCGATCCTTCCAAGTATTTTCGAAACAACATTGCCAATGGTTTGAATCTGCTCGATGCCATGACCGCCGCGGACGTTCGGCAAATCGTTTTTTCATCCTCTTGCGCAACATTTGGTTTGCCCGAGCGCACACCGATTGATGAGTCTTTTCCCCAACGGCCGATAAACCCGTACGGGGAATCCAAACTCGCGTTTGAAAAAATTCTCCGCTGGTACGATCAGATCCACGGACTACGGTTCGTCTCGCTGCGTTATTTTAACGCGGCCGGAGCGTCAGGAAAATTTGGGGAAGATCATCGTTGGGAAACGCATTTGATTCCAAACGTCTTGAAAGTCGCGCTCGGGCGACAGCCGCACGTCGAAATTTTCGGTACAGATTACGACACACCGGATGGAACCTGTATTCGCGATTACATCCATATTTTGGATTTGGCGCGTGCACATATCCTGGCCCTAGGTGCGTCAGCCAGTGGCTCGTATAATCTCGGCACTGGTGGCGGTTCCAGCGTGCGGCAAGTGATAGACGCATGTTGCAAAGTGACCGGCAAAGAGATTCCCGTAATCGAAAAACCTCGTCGGTGTGGAGATCCGCCGCGGCTCATTGCGACATCGGAAAAGATTAAACGCGAACTGGGCTGGCAGCCACAGTTTCAAGCCCTCGACACAATCGTCACCAGCGCGTGGAAATGGCACCAGCAATTTCCGAACGGTTATGGCGATTGATCAAAGTGGGGCAATGCGTAGGTCTGCCGGCCGCTTGTAGCTGCCGCTGTCCTCAGCGGCAGCCAGCCACGACTGCAAAACAAAAGCGGCTATGATCGGCTCGCAGCCTAAAGAAAAGGCCCGCCGGTTTTTGCCGGCGGGCCTTGAGCTTCTTACGAAACGATCAGCTGCCTGTTAGGGCTGAGTTGTGGTCGTCGTGGTGGTAGTTTCCTTTGTCACGGTCACTGGTTTGGCCAGTACCACCCGCTTAACAATCATCCGGTCACCCTGTCTGATATAGTGAACGGTTGCAGGCATATCCGGACGGACATCCGTCCAAGCCACAGTGTGCCCAACTGGATCCACGATCGTGGTCTCGGGCGTGTAGTAATAGCGCACCGGCTCTGCCGTTCCTGTGCGGAACGTGAAGTAGTCATTGGCCGGCGCAGCAGCAAACGCCCCGGAACTTGTGGTCAATCCCACCCCGACCGGGCCAACATTCGCACCGACTGACGTTGTGGTTTGCGCCATGGCTGCGCTAGCCGCAAGCGCGCAAGCCGCCCCTATCGCCAACATTTTGGTTAATCTGTTGTCTTTCATGTTTGTCCTTTGCTTTGGTTAACGGATGCTCTCCGTCGTGACTAATTTTGACTCGCCGCCGACGGGTTTTATTCAACCGCACAGAGGGTTCGGAAGCAGTGTGAGAGGCGGCCGCATTTTTCCGCAGCTTGCTGTAATTGTCCTCCCCACCTGAATGCAACCGCTTACCGGATTTCGCGATTTTCTCCCCGTCGCCTGCGCGGAGCGGAATTATATCTTCGCCAAATGGCGCGAGGTCGCGCGCCGCTACGGCTTCGTCGAATACGATGGCCCGCTGCTCGAGGAACTCGATCTCTACAAAAAGAAATCGGGCGACGAAATCGTGCGTCAGCTCTACGAATTCGTCGACAAAGGGGAACGCGCTGTTGCTTTGCGGCCGGAAATGACGCCCACACTCGCCCGCATCATCGCGGCGAATCATCGGAATTTTCGCAAGCCTCTGAAGTGGTTCTCGATTCCGCAGGTCTTCCGTTATGAGCGCCCCCAGCGGGGACGATTGCGCGAACATTTTCAGCTGAATTGCGACATTATCGGAGAGCCATCGGCCGAAGCGGATGCAGAACTGATTGCCCTGGCGATCGATGTCGTGCGCGGATTTGGTTTCAGCGCAAACGACTTTGTTGTCCGGATCAGCGACCGGGAGTTTTGGACGGAGCTTTTGAAAATCGAAGCAGTACCTTCGGAGCGCTGGGAAGACATCTTACAGACAATCGATAAATCAGAACGCGAACCGCGCACAAAAACAAGGGAGCGTCTGGGCGGGTTGGCCGGACCGGTTTTCGAAATTTTGGAGAAAGGCGGCGAGAGCGCAAAGCTCAACAGGATCATCGATAGCTTAAGGGCGCGCGGATTGAGCGATTTCGCCACCGTCGATGTGGGAATTGTTCGGGGCCTCGCTTATTACACCGGCGTAGTGTTCGAAGTATTCGACCGGGCCGGCAAATTTCGCGCTATTGCCGGCGGTGGACGTTACGACCAACTCATCGCGCAGCTCAGCGACAATGCGGTCTCTCTTCCAGCGTTAGGTTTCGCTATTGGCGATGTCGTTCTTGGTGAAATGATTCACGAGAACCCGTCGGCCCTTGGAGAACTGGAAGCATCCGTTCGTTCGGATCGCAGCATCGAAATTTACGGGGTGATCGCCAAGGAGGAGCGTCGCGCCGTCGCTCTCGCCGTCATTCAGCAATTACGCGATCAAGGCTATAGGCTGGACTATCCGATGTCGCCGACAAAAGTTCCGAGGCAATTCCAAACAGCGGAACAACTTGGGGCGCAAACCGCGATTTTATTTGGTGACGAATGGCCGAACGTCGCGGTGAAGAAGCTTGCGAGCGGAGAGCAGCAGCTCGTTCCTCACGAAGAGCTGGTCGCCCATCTGGTCGCCCATCGCTGAGCTCGCGCCAGCCGACGCCGCTTGCCCAATGGTTACACCGTCCGCTCCGTTGCCTTAAGCACCCTAATGGCGTCGCGCAATTCCGCGGCGCGTTCGTAGAGCTCGCTCGCTATCGCGCTTTCCATCTCACGCTGCATAATCTCGAGCTTAGTCAGCGGCCGCTTGGCCCGTACTTCATCGAGCCACTCTTCGAGGAAAGCGATTTCACTGCTCTTACTGGCCAGCTCGGGGAAGTTGGAATGCTGGAAGAATTCGACGATTGCGTCGCGACCCTTCTCGATTTCACGCATGCCGTCTCCAAACTTGCCTTCGCTCAAGAAGATCGACGCCTTCGCCCGTGTGTTCATCATCAGCACATAGGGTCGAAACTGTTGAAAATTCCAGACAATCTCCTCCCGCTGGCTATGCTCGTCGACAAAAGTGAAGAGATCGAGATTTCGCTGAGTGTCGCGGATTACTCCAGCAAATTCATTGAGCTGAAAGAGGCTGACGTAGCGGTGGTAATACTGAATACCTTCCTGTTGCAGCTCAGAACACTCCTCGGCCGTCAATTCGTAACTGTCACGGGTTGCTTCGGCGAGTTCGGCACGGTGCTGGTGATAGGCAAGTAATGATTCACACCCGTGCGGCCGCTGACCATCCGGCCGGCCGGTCATTTCCATTTGCAACACGCCGAGATCGAGCCGCAATTGCAACTTATCGCGACCGTCGAAGCCCATTATCTTCCTTACTTTGATCATGCCGGGCTCGTGGGGCCACTCTTTCAAGATGGTATTGAGATCCAAGCTCATCGCATAGAAATGATCGTTTACGGGAGGCGATTTTGTCAACGCTGACGAAGCATTGCCGGGGGAACGTTTTCGCGAGATTCTTTCCAGATGGAAACGGAAATCGATGCCTTCATTCGTTACCTCGCGATTGAGCGCGGCCTCTCCGAAAACTACCAGCTGTCAACCCGCCGTTCCCTGACTGACTTCGCCCAATGGTGCGGACACCATCATTTGCACAGCGGGGCCCAGGTCGCCGTCGACCATCTCACAGACTTTCTTTCCGAGAGAAAACGCAGCGGCCTTTCGGCGTCGTCGATCAAACTGATCGTTGTTGCTCTCAAAATCTTTTTCCGATTTTTGCTTGGGAGAAGAATGATCTCTCGCGATCCCAGCGAAACCCTCTCGCTCCCCAGAATCGAGCGCTATTTGCCGGAAACATTGAATGAAATTCAAGTCCAGCAACTACTCGATGCCATTGATATCAAAACGGAACTTGGCCTGCGCGATCGCGCCATCGTTGAATTGCTTTACGCCAGTGGTTTGCGTATTTCCGAGCTGACCGCAGCGCGGCTGGAACAGTTCAACGACGAAGAACGAATCTTGCGTGTGACCGGCAAAGGCAACAAGACCCGATTGGTACCGGTGGGTCGCAAAGCTTCCCAGGCTCTCGCGGCTTATCTTTCGGCTGAGCGGCCACAGCTCGTTACTTCCAAATCGGGGAGTGAGATTTTTCTTTCCGCGCGGGGTCGAAAACTCACCACCGCTCGGATTTGGCAGATCGTAAAGAAACATGCCAAACGCTCGGGTGTGGAAGCCAATATCTATCCGCATCTTTTGCGGCATAGTTTTGCCACCCATCTCCTCTCCAATGGCGCCGACCTTCGAATCATTCAAGAAATGCTCGGCCACGCGGACATCTCGACCACGCAAGTTTACACGCACGTAGATCAGCAGCGTCTCAAAGCAGTGCATCGAAAATTTCATCCTCGTCCTTAGACGAAGGCAATAAGCGGATACAGGAAAGTTGTGCGGACAATAGAACGCCCGCTACAATTCGAATTTTATGAAGCGATTTCTGCTGTTCGTGCTGGTTAGCCTCGTCGTCGCATTTCTGGTCCTATTTGCGCTCCGCCGCCAGCCGGGCGTAGCGCACTCAGCCGCAGCTGGCCTGCTACCACCCGACACCGCGATTTTGTTCGAAATTCCCAACGCCGAGAAAAATCGAGAAGACTGGCACCGCACGGAATTGTACGCGCTTTATCGAGAACCAGCTGTGCAGGCATTCTTACAGAAGCCGAAGGCGCAACTGCAAGAACGCAGCGCCTTCATTAACGGCTGGCGCGAGGCTGGCAAATTACGCATGCGGGACACGTTCCTCGCCACCAACAGCTTTGATGCCCTACGGCTTGTCGGCGGTTTCGAATTTCGCTGCAGCGAGAAGGAAGCGAACACCGTGATTGAGGAATGGAAATCGCGGCTCCTCGGCAAAGCAGGAAACGCCCAACGCAGCACGAGCGAGTACGAGAAGCATCGCATTGATGTTATTGCCGGAGAAGTCACGCTCGCATCTACGATCGTGGGTAATCGTTTCCTGGCAGCCACCAACATCAAGGATTTGATGGCGATGCTGGATCGAATGGATGGTCGCGTGAAAACGCCTGCGCTTGAATCAGATCAAAATTTCCGCGAGGCGATGAAGGAAATGCCGGCGGAGTGCGCGTGGCTATTCTACCTTCAACCTAAGCAACTCGGGCAAAAGCTAGCCAGCTTGCGAGCACAAGACGGACGCGCTTTGCCACCGAATCAACAGACAATGCTCGAACGAGTGCGAAGTTTCTCCCACGGGATGGTTTTCGATGGTCAAAAAATCCGAGAGGTGGACTTCGCGGCGATGCCACGAATGTTCGATGCCAAACTGACACGTGACACACTCTCACTCGCTCCGCCCGAAACCTTTCTCTACTTCGCCACAATCATCAACCTTCAACAACTCGACTGGAATCAAATGCTCGGCAAAACCGCCGCCGGTCTTGCGGCCGGACAAAAACAGGTGCTCGCCCAAGCCGGTATCACGCCGGATGACTGGAGGGCTGCCTTCGGTGACGAAGTCTCGCTGATCGCGGATTGGCCAACGAGCGCGCGAATTCCCGGCCTGGTGGTGACGCTAACCGTCCGCGATTCTTCGCGTGCGAAGAAAATCGTTGGCGCACTTGCCGCTTCGTCTGGATGGCAATCAAACATTCACGATAGTGTGCAGTATTTTACCGCGCCGATGGGGGGAAGCGCTCTCGCGATCAGCCCGACGGTGGCAGTTTCCGATCGCTTGCTCATCATTGGGAGCGATTCGGCGAGAGTTGATCGAGCGGTGGCACCGGCGAAAAGCGGGACCGGATTGGATGATTCGCCTAGTTTTCGCAGCGCGGCCAAGCTCGTGCCCTCGCCACAACAGATGTTCGCCTTTCTCGACCTAGGCGCGCTCTATTCGAGATTGGATGCTACCGTGCGCCCGATTCTGCAAATGAGTGCTGCTTTCCTACCCTCGATGACCGAGCACGTCGATCCGGCCAAGCTTCCATCTGCCGAAGTCGTTGCGCGTCACTTAAGCCCGGTGGTGGCGGCACAATCATATACCGGTAACGGTTACCGGTCGGAATCAGTTGGCACGATTACGATCGGACAAACCGTTGCGGCGGCGGCGGCGGCATGGGCAGGCACGATGGTTTTGAAAAATAGGCCCAGCGTCATTTTGCCCTCCCCGGCGGCCACTTCTTCCGCAATTCCCTCAACACCGCTGTCGAGTCCAGTGCCGACTCCTTGAATCGCGCCACTTCGGCTCTAGCCGCAGTTGGCTCGCTCAGAGAGAAATGAGCTGCGAATTCGCAAATCCGTGTTACAATTTCGGCCCTATGGCTATTCTCAAGAAAAACGCATTTTCTCGCCGGGTTCCTGATCTAGTCACGGAGGAACTCGTCGCTGTGCTTTCGCGCAGGGCGTCGTTCGAGTTCAAGCAGCTCTTCGACATCGTGCACGAAAATCTCCGTGCCCGTAACGCCGCGAGTGGTGGAGAGGAAATGCTCCGGTTGCGTGCGTATGAAAAACTTCAGAATCTGGTCGCACGCGGCGCGGTGAAGAAGAGCGGCAAGAAATACAAAGGCTTGCCTTCGGCCTTGGCGAGCGCGATCGCACCGCAAAACGGTCATATTCCAGCAGGCGTAAAGTAATCGACTGCGGCAGCGGTAGGGCATGCTGCGAGAATACATTCCGGTTTTACTCCAGATCATTGTTGCGGCGGGGTTTGCCGTTGCGGCATTGGTGGTCAGTGTGATTCTCGGAAAAACCGGCCGCCGTAATAGAATCAAGGATTCAGCCTACGAATGCGGCATGGTGCCGCAGGGAGAAGCACAGCCGCGATTCAGCGTCAGATTTTATCTGGTCGCGATGCTATTCATTCTCTTCGATCTGGAAATCGTCTTCATGTATCCCTGGGCAGTCGTTTACCGGGAATCTATCCGACATAGCTCTGTGATCTTTTGGAGCATGTTCAGTTTCATCTCGATTTTGATGATTGGGTATATTTACGCGCTCCGGAAAGGCGTGCTCGACTGGAAAAAATAGGCGTCGCCTCTGCCGGCGATGGCGATCTAAAGGGCGACTTTTCGTCGGCGCAGACGGTGCCAGTTTCGTCCTTGCGCGGCCTCGCCAGACCGCCTAATAGCTTTAGCCCCCATGGTGCATCACATCGTCCTTTACAAACTTAAGCCCGAAGTTACGCCCGCTCGCGTGGAAGAGATAATGATGAACACGCGCATGCAGTTATTGAAAATTCCGGAGGTCCTCAACATTAAATGCGGCAAGCGCATCGATCCGCAAATGACGTGGCCCTTTTTCATCGCCATCGATTTCGAGTCCATGGACAAATACACCATTTTTCGTGAAGACTCGATCTTCGTGAAATTCAACGAAGAAATCATTAAGCCGAACACAGCTGACGCTCTCACGCTCGACTTCGAAATGGATCCTGGGAAAGACGTGCGATTTTCATAGCGCCCGCGTATCAAACGCGGGGCAAATACTTGCATTCCCTGTTCGGTCGTCCGAAATCGGCAATGAAAATGCCGCTGGGCTACATTTACTCGCGTTACCCGGTCCTCTCGCAAACATTTTGCGACGCCGAAATGCTCGAACTGGAGCGCCGCGGACACGAAATTGTCCTCGCTTCGCTTTATCCCCCGAAGACGGAGCTGCGTCACGAGTATCTGGCGAAACTGCGCGCCAAAATTCAGTACGCGCCGGAATCGCGCGCGTTGGACAAGCTGGCGCGTAAGGCGAAGCGGAGTGGGCGGTGGCCAGCGGCCCTGGTGCAGGAACACGACCTGAAATATGGCCCGGAGTACAAGGCGGCGTTGCGCGCGCGCAACGCGTTTTTTTTTGTCGAGCTGTTCGAGCGGGAGCGTGTTCCGCATTTTCACGTTCATTTTGCCAATCGCGCCGCCCATACCGCGCTCTTTGTAAAGGCGATTAGCGGCCTCCCATTCAGCATCACCGCACACGGACAGGACTTTATGACCGATCTCGGCAATGACGGACTATTGCGCGAGCTTTGCGCGGCCGCAGAATTCGTTGGAGCAGAGACAAACTACAGCCGTGACCTGCTTGCTTCTCGCTGTCCGAAGGCCGCCAGGAAGATTTTTCGCGTCTACAATGGAATCGATCTCAGCCGCTTTCCTGAAACAGCTGATAACCAGACCAATCGAGGGTTGCCCGGTCCGGTTCGGTTGCTCAGCGTGGGTCGTCTCGTTGCCTTCAAAGGATTTCACGTCCTGATTGATGCGTGCACCGAGCTGAAGAAACGCGGAATTGATTTTGCTCTTCAAATCATTGGGGATGGAGCACTGCGGAAGGAACTCGAAACGCGCGTTCGCCAGCAAGGCTTGAGTGGCAGAATCCAGTTCGCCGGCGAACAATCGCAGAATCAAGTGCTCACGGCTTTGCATGCTTGCGACATTTTCGTTCTCGCCTCCACCATTGATGAGGGGGGCGCCA
>QHNU01000021.1 GCA_003218525.1 Verrucomicrobiota bacterium | reverse complement strand
ACCCAAATCTACGGTAGAGAGGGCGGCTTATTTGCATTTCGAGATTTGAAGGAAATCGCGGAGTCCGTCCGTGGGATCAGCTGCAATTACAGGAAGCACTCTCGATTAGCTCGAGCCCTGGCCCGGGAAATTTTCGAGGCTAAGACAGTTCTTCATTCATTACTGGAACGCGCGGGAATATGACGTTTTCGCTCAGCTGCGGTGCGACAGGAAATGCCAGCCCAATCCCAGTATTTGCTTTTGATCGGCTTCGATTCATCTTTTCGGCTCTTGCAATGGTTCGTCGCGTTGTTTTCGCCTGCTGGCTGATTCTTTGCGCGGGCGGTGAAGTTCTCGCCCAGCAAAACACGCCACCGCTCCCCCCCGGAGAGGGCATGCCACCGGTATCTTCTAGCGCTACTCCCGCTCCGCTCGAGCCGATCGGACCACCGCTGAAGCCGAGCGCAAGCCCTCCCCCACCAGCTCCGATCGTGATTGCCGCGCCAAAACAGCCGAACGGCAAAATTGAAAAGAGCCTCGTTCGAATTACCTCGACTGAAGTGGAGCCCGACTACCGGGCGCCTTGGAACATCGGCGCCATCGGGCGCGGAGTTGGAGCGGGCTTCGTCATCGCCGGGCCGCGCATCATGACCAATGCGCACGTTGTTAGCAATACACGCTACCTCACAGTCGAACGGGAAGGTGATCCGAATAAATACCCGGCGCGCGTCCTTTTCGTAGCCCATGATTGTGACCTGGCCCTTATTACGGTTGATTCTCCTGATTTTTACAAAAATATGGTGCCGCTGACTTTTGGCGGAATTCCAGAATTAGAGTCTGTCGTTTCAGCTTATGGCTATCCGATCGGCGGAGAGCGGATGTCGGTTACGACCGGGATCGTATCACGCATTGACTTTCAACTTTATACCCACTCGTCGATTGATCAGCACCTTGCCGTCCAGATCAGCGCGCAAATCAACCCCGGCAATAGCGGCGGTCCAGTGATGCAGAACGCCAAGGTGGTTGGCGTCGCGTTCCAAGGCTACAGCGGCGATGTCGCCCAAGGCGTCGCTTACATGATACCCACCCCGGTAATTCAGCGTTTCCTAACCGATATCAAGGATGGTCATTACGACAAGTACGTCGATCTGGGTTTGACGTATTCAAAGTTGCAAAATCCGGCACAGCGCCGCTATTTGGGATTACAGGACGACGGGCGCGGAGTAATCGTGAATACAGTGGTCGAGGCGGGCTCTGCCGGAAAAATTCTCAAACAAGGTGACGTTTTGTTGTCAATCGATGATCATCCCATCGGGAGTGATGCGTTTGTTGAACTGGAGGGTGGGCGGGCAGAATTTCAGGAGGTAGTTGAGCGCAAGTTCAAGGGCGACAAAGTAAAGTTTGACCTTCTTCGCGATAAAAAGCCGATGACAGTAGTGATCGAGCTCAACACGGTTTGGCCCTATCTCACACAGGGACATTATTACGATATGCGGCCTCGTTATATCGTTGTCGGTGGATTGTTGTTTCAGCCACTATGTCTTGACTTGATGGAAGCTTACCAGATGACGGATCCGCGGGTGCGACATTTTTTCGACTTCTTTGTGCAGGAGCAAATCTACCTTGAGCACCCGGACGTGATTGTCCTTACTAATATCCTGCCTGATCCTACCAATAGTTATCTTACCTCCTATCGAGCAAGCATTGTCGACGAAGTGAATGGGAAAAAAATCGGGACTCTACGGGACCTGGCCGAAGCCTTTGCGGAAGCGCCGGACCGATTTGTGATCAAAATGATTGGTGAGGCACCGCCCTTGGTCTTGGAGCGAAGCCAGGTCGAAAGTGCCCGCGAGCGCATCCGTAGCCGGTACAACGTAATACAGGAACAAAACCTCGATGAGCAACCAATAGCTCAACCAGCCCAAGCTTCGGCCGGAGGTCCATCTTCGTAATATGCCAGGAATCCGGCTACTGCTCTTAGTGGTGTTTTGTTGTTTGGGAGTGACAAGCGCCTTCGCCAAAAAGGATGTCACGCAGGCAGCCGTCCAGCCGCGCCAATTATCACTGGTACGGGTAAACGTCACCGGACAAGGTTTCGACTATTTTCGTCCGTGGCAAAAACGGGCGCCCTTCTCCAAACGTGCGCTCGGGGCCGTCCTCTCTCAAGGCCGTGTTCTGGTCACGGCTGATTTAGTCGCGAATCAGAACTACGTGGAACTGGAGCGAGCCGAGTCGGGGGAGAAGACGGCGGCGTCAGTCGAAGTAGTAGACTACGAGGCAAACCTTGCCCTGTTGCAGCCCCAGGACAAGAAATTTCTGGACGGCTTGCCGCCATTAGAATTAACAAACGACACCGTTGTCGGCGATCGACTGGCGGCGTTGCAGTTGGAGCAGACTGGCGCGCTAGTTGTCACCGATGGCCTGGTGACAGCGATTCAAGTCACGCGTTACCCGGCTGAAGTCGGACAATTTCTAACGTATCGTCTGAGCATTGCTCTGCAGTTTCGAGACAACAGCTATACGGTGCCATTAGTTAAAAACAACAAGCTTGCCGGGCTTCTGCTTCGCTATGACCCACGTTCCCAATTGATGGATGCGATTCCGGCGCCCATCATCACGCATTTCCTAAAAGATGCTGCCAAGCCAAACTACCAGGGTTTTCCATCCATTGGTTTCAGTTACTTCCCCACCCGCGATCCGCAACTACGAAAGTACTCGGGCGAAAATGGAAATGGCGGCGGAGTTTACGTGACTGGCATCGAGCCGGGCGCGGCGGTCCAAAAGGCTGGCTTGCAGGTTGGTGATATCGTTACCGCAATTGGCAATTCTGAACTCGATCAGAACGGAAATTATGTCGATCCGCTTTACAAGAAAATTGACTTCACCAACCTGCTCACCATGCGGGGATATTCCGGGGAAAGAGTTCCATTTAAGATTCACCGTCAGGGTCAGCCGATGCAGCTGGATGTGGCGCTCGAACATCGCCCGGCGGACGATTATGTCATTCCGCCCTATTCCCGGGACGAGGCCCCCAAATACTACATCCTGGGGGGACTCATTTTCCAAGAATTGACCCGCCAGTATTTGCGCGAGTGGGGAACGAATTGGTTGAAAGATGCTCCGCAGCGATTCGTCTATCTGGACCGATTCCAGTGGGAACTATTCCCAGAAGGTCATCGCCGTGTCGTGATCTTGAGTCAGGTTCTACCCGTTAACGGGACGATCGGATACGATGACGTTGGTTATTTGACCGTCACAAAAGTAAACGGGAAAGAAGTTCATTCCTTGGAAGATCTAGCCGCGGCCTTGCAACAGCCAGTCGACGGATTCGTCAAAGTGGAAACGGTAGAAGATCCAAAACAGATTGAGCTGGATGCGAACCAGGCGCAGATGGACGAACCCAGATTACAGGAGAATTTTGGGATTCCGGTTCTCCAACGAGTGAAATAGATCACGCATCTGCCTTCACCTCACGTAAAAACGCGCTCACCTCAGGGGCGTAAGTTTCGTAAGGATCGCTCATGATTAGGGTGTGGTTTGGACCGGACGCGATCGAATCCCAATTGATGACGTATGGAAACGGCGACTCGCGAAAATGCGCCACTGCCTGGGAGCGTCCAGCTGCACGTGAATTATTGGGAGGACGATAACTGGCGCTCTTGATTCGCACGCTTTGGTTCCAATCGGCAATGCGTTTCCCGCCTTTTACTTGAAAAAAGAGACCACGGGCCGGGTCGATGTTGTGATATTCCAAATCAAGACTGAGTAGCCACGGGTCATCCCATTTCAACCCTTCGGCTTCGGCAAAGGTTTCTAACAACCATCGTTTGGTGACCCAATCGACTCCGCCAACAAGTGCCATTGGATTGGTCCGCAAAGATTCGAGAGTGAAACTCCAGTTTTCTAACAGCCAATCGATTTCCGGGTCGCGCCCCTGAAGGTGTTTGCCGGCCGCGTCAAGAAACCGCCACTGCACATCGAGCGCTTCGATCGTCTTACCGTTCTCCAACCGGACCAGCCACGGACCATCGGGAGAGTGTGAAACTTCGCGCGTCGACACGACGGCATCTTCCAGGATCAGGCCACGCGGGAATCGGCCTTCCTCCAGCAACGTTAGCGCGCAGGCGGTGGTCCCGACCTTCAAAGCATTCGCAAACGGACTCATGTTCGAGTCTCCGATTAACAGATGCAGCCGGCGAAACTTCCGATAATCGGCCAAGGGCTCATCCCGGGCGTTAATGATTGCGCGATTAAACTGTACCCACTGATAGATGTCGTTGACGATGTGATCAGCCCGCTGACTGAGTTGAAATTTCACCGGCGTCGAGCT
Organism: Verrucomicrobiota bacterium; assembly: GCA_003218525.1. Lineage (GTDB taxonomy): Bacteria > Verrucomicrobiota > Verrucomicrobiia > Chthoniobacterales > UBA10450 > AV69. The sequence continues at coordinate 7,417 of QHNU01000021.1, read as the reverse complement.
TGGCGGTAAGTCGAAATCAAATGCCAGCGGATGAGCCTGACCAACGCGACCGGCTCCGGTGAAGATCTGCCGCGTCGCCAGGAAGGTTAACAAACTCCCCAGCACCGGTGGAGTGAACTGCGTTTCGCGCCGCATCAAGTAGTTTTCGTGACAACCGAACGTCGCCCCCGTGTAATGATCGATGTTGTTTTTGATGAACGATACTTGTTCCGTTGCGTGCAACTCGCGGACTGCATTTAATAGGAGCGCGTCGCCCGCCGTTTCGTAAGTAACGATGTCGCGCAGACGCACACACTCGGGAGACGCATACTCAATGTGTCCCATATCGAGGTAGAGGCGGCCGCCGTTCAAAAGAAATCCGCCGTTGCCTGGCGGTTCTTCGTAGTCGCGATAGTGCAAATCGATCGCCCCAAGACATGCCTGACGAAAGATGTGATTTTTCACCCGCGCCGGCCATGTCTCTCCTGAGGGTTCTCCCGCGCGGACGAGAACGCCGTATTCCGTTTCAAGACCGACGATCCGATTCACTTTCAGTCAAGCATCGTGAAGAAAACGATGCGAACAAGCAGCAATCGCCAAGCCCTCCGCATTCCGAATTCAACGATTGCTCCACTGTGGTTGCTTGAATCTCGTCCAGGAAAGGAAAGAGTGTCCTAATTCATGAGCGAGTTTCCGTTGCGCAGTCCTTCCGCAAAGGTGGGCGGTATTTTTCATTTCGGGCGGATGCTCGACAAAATCCGCCTCCACGCCCAGGGAAGACTGTTAGCTGAGTACCAGGCAAATTTGGGAAAGGGCTTCGATGGCTCGTGCGTTAGATTTCTCGGTATCGATTACGGCGAACTGGCCGAGCAGGTAAGGAACGGCGGCGGCGATGAAGAGATTCTCAGATGGTGTTTGGAGCGCGGCGGCCGCAGGCGATCAGAGCGCGAAATTCACGTCTGGAATGAGTTTATGCGGAAACTTGGTTGGAACGATGAGGTCACTGACACTCTGAAGCGCCGAAAAAAAGAGGGCGACCTCGAAGATCGTTCTGACATCCAAACCATGTTCCAATTTATTGATGCGGACGAGGGGCGAGAAGTCGAAACCGACAAACTCTAGCGCCGGTGCCGAATGCCGAAAAGGGAAGCCAGTTGGCGCCTCAGGCAGAGGCCTCGTCGGTCAGGGCGTCCTGGTCTGCGCGGGACGCGCTGGTGGCGGAGGCGGGCGCATCCGCCAATCGATAAATTTCCACACCGCCAGCACAAACAGGAGAGTGATGATCGCGCCGACGAGCTGCCGCCTCCAGGATTGACCCAAAGCCCTACTCCGACAGCGTATCGATTCGCTCGGCCAACGCAAAATCGAGATCGGTCAGACCGCCTTTGCTGTGGGTCGAAAGAACGAGACGCACCTTGTTATAGCGAATGTCAATATCGGGATGATGCTCCTCCTCGTCTGCTACTTCCGCGACCGCATTCACAAAATCGATGGCATCGGTAAAATCATCGAACTCAAAAGTGCGCTCGATATGCTTTTTTTCCAGCTCCCATTCCGGGATCTTCTTCAAGCGATTTTTCAGCTCATCGGCTTTGATCAGGTCGGCCATTACGGCAAACGAGTAACACCCGAAATTTGTTTTGCAAACGGTGATTCGGATCGTTCGGAACGACATTCCGTCGACATCAAATCTGAAGGATCTTCCGCAGGTTTTTGGTTGAATCGAACACTTCGACAGCAGTCTCCCGGGCAATCTGTGAAAACCAATGCCAGTCTCCGATCACCTCTTGCACGGCCTTCGTGGCCGATTGGAGATCGCACACAAATCGGAATCCATTTTGCCGAGGCAAATGTCCCGTTGCACCCGTATCCTCGGTGATCACAGGCCGGCCCATGGCCAGAAAAACTGCGGCGCGATCGCTTAACCACCCCGTCCGCCAGGACACATCGACGCCTTTGATCGCAGTGAATTCAGCGCTGGCCGATGCGACATAGCGCTGATACCGCCGCGCTGTTCTTGTTACGCGATGCGGATCGACCAGGTGCCAGCCGTGATTGGCCAAGCGCTCACGCTCTGGATCGTCGTCAGAGATGTTCATGGCCAACTCAAAACGCGCGTTCTCCACTCGCGCCGGCAGATCGAGATATTTTTCGAACGCATATTTCTTGGAAAGATCGGGAAAGTTGCCGTCCACTTCTACCGCCCCACCCCAATACCATTGTCCGATCGTGGTGAATTTCGTGATCCGTGGCATCAGCTCCGGCTTGATCAGCTCGGTATCGACGAGCGGAAAAAACGTCTTCCACCGGAGCATCGACTTCGGCAGCTTGCAATCTGCCGCCCCGGCATTTAAACCGATTGTCCAAAATTCGTGATGGGTCGATTGCCCCATTTCGATCTTCGTCATCCAATAAAAAATTTCGCTGGGATCGAGATCGCAAAAAATACGGCGTTCGAATTCCAACAGCAGAGGCGGATGAACGGAGTAGCTCAGATTCAGCAGCGTATTGGGACCGGCCAATCGGTTCAGTAAATCGGCTCGGCTGATTCCGAAACAATGCATTTGGTCGAAATCATGCGAATCATTCGGGCGCGGCTGGTAGAGCAGACAATATCTTTTCGTCAATCCATGGACTCGAAGTTGTGCCTGAAAACCTCGGATTGCAGCTTGATCGGTCTGCTCATCTCCGGTTCCCGGAAAAATCTCGAGCCAGATTGCGTCGAGGTTTAGCCGTCGCAGGCCAAGCATCCATTGTAATGGCACCGACAAAACACCCCCGCCTTCACGATATTTCGCGGCAAATCCGCAGCCGAGAAACACAGTCACACCATTAGAATCGCCCGTGTCGGAGGGACGCTCAACGGCAGACAAATTCGAGCGTTAATCGACTTCGGTTGGAAGAGTTAAAAATCCGGCCGGGTGGCGGTGTGCTTTGCCCGTCCGTTCACGTTTAATGATATTTTCTTTAAATCCATTTCGCCGTGATCCGCGTTTTGAAAAGCTCGTAAAGCAGTCGAAGAGACCGGTCATGTTGTGCCGAACTTGTTGCTGGAGCATGGCTGCCTGGAACCAATTTAGCAGCGTGAGCAATTTGAGATGATTTCAGTGCAACTCGAAATCGGCAGAACGGCCCACAGCTGGTCGCTAACAATGAACAAGTTGTTGTAGAACTAATAGAGCCGCTGAAAATCTGTACGCGATGAGTCCAGCCGATTCGGTAGTGATTCCATACATGCGTTGCGCACTGAGGAAGATCTCCGATTCGTCAGCTTCGGATTCGCGATTTCTGACGGATAAGCGCAGCTTCGCGCATGAATTTCGGGTTTCGAATTATGTGTGTCGGCTTTCGATCATCCGAAGCGCTTCGCGTGAATAAAGAAAAACAATCGATCAACCGGCGGCCGCGCCAATTGATCAGCTCCTGCCTTACACATTGTAAACCGTAGCGCAGGCACAACGCTCGAAACAAGTCAGCGCTCATGCTCGGATTGCGATGGTGCTCCCAATCCAGGATTCTCGCTTTCCTCAGCAGTTTTCTCATTGTTTGCGGAAGCCGTTCGCGTGGCGAGCTGGCATATTCTCCGAGATTGGAATGATGAATAAAACCTTTGCCACCAGGTTTCAGTTTGGTTCCCAATTGGCGCAGGTACCCTTCGACCACCTCGCGTTTCGTATGCACGAAGGAATCGAAACTAAACACGAAGTCGATCGAAGCGTCTGGAAACATCGATAATGAGAGGCCATCATTCAGATAACAGCGTACGTGCGAGTCAGCGGCAAAACGACGGCGACACACTTCGATGCACTCATCGACGCGATCAACAATCCACAGCTCCTGGCAGTAATCTTTGAGATAGTGTGTCCACCGCCCAAAACCCGGCGCGATTTCCAAGATCGTTCCCGTCGGGAGGCAATCACGAATGCGCGGAAGAATGGCGCTAAACCATTGCGCTGCCGAAGTTCCCCACGGCGCCGACCATTCCTCGCCCGCATCTTTCCAGTCGTATTTCATTAGATCGCGCGGATTACAGATGTTTCTGGAAATTTGCCACAGTCCCACCGATGTATCGCTTCGTCCTAAATTCCGCGTGAGCCAATCATGAGCTTACGGCCAGAAATGAACTACGGGCGCAGTAGGAAAACATATATTGCCTATCAAGTGACCGGCAAGGGGCGTCTGTATCCATTCTGGGATTTCTTGCGCTGCGATCCGCGATTCGAGAAACTCGTAGAGGAGTCGAAGAAACTGATCGCAATCCAATAGCGCGTTAGACTTCAAGATGCGCGGAATTAGTCCGGAAGTTGTCCAACAACGAACGATCCATATTTTGGAGCAGTTTCTCGGGCAAACCTCAGATCAAATGGCTGTTCGGTTATGGAATGGTCTGCTTTGGCCCGATGATCGGCCGCGGCCCGCGACGCTCGTTTTGCAGCACTCCGGCGCACTCGCTCAGATGTTTTCGGCAGGAACCGAAGTCGGCCTGGCGGAGGCGTATCTGCGCAACGCCTTCGATATCGAAGGCGACATCGCAACCGCTTTCGAAGTCTCGGATGTCTTGCTCGGCCAGCTTCGGAACTGGAAACAAAAATTGAAAATGGCAGTTCTCCTCTTACGCGTTCCCGAAGTGTCTACGATACGGAGCGCGAGACAGCTCCTGAAACGTCGCGGCGAAAAACACTCGATCGAGCGTGATCGCGAAGCCGTGAGGTTTCATTACGATTTGTCGAACGACTTTTATCATCTCTGGCTCGGCCATGGCATGGTTTATTCATGCGCTTATTTCCACTCGCCCAGCGATAATCTCGATGATGCGCAGGAACAGAAGCTCGATTATCTTTGCCGCAAGTTGCGGCTCCGCCCCGGGCAACGTTTGCTCGATATCGGTTGTGGATGGGGCGCGTTTGTCATTTACGCCGCGAAACATTTCGGTGTTCAGACTGTCGGTATCACTTTGAGCAAGCGACAGGCGGAGTGGGCGCAGGCCCGTGTCAGGGAAGCGGGTCTAGACGCGAGCGTGAAAGTTTTCGTCTGCGATTATCGCAATCTCCCGGCCGAGCCTGATCGTTATGACGCACTTGTCAGTATCGGTATGGCAGAACACGTCGGCCGCGAACACCTGCCAAATTATTTTGCAATCGGGCGGCGTGTGCTCAAACCGGGCGGCGTTTTTATGAACCAAGCAATTGGCGAAGGCATTATTCCGCGGCCCGGCAGCCACGCCAACGAGTCTTTCATTGAACGCTACGTTTTTCCAGAAGGTGACATTCCGCCTCTCTTTATCCTATTGCGAGCCGCCGAATCGTCCGGCTTTGAGGTTCGCGACGTAGAAAATCTGCGAGAACACTACGGGCTCACCCTGGAACATTGGCTGCGGCGGCTCGAAGCCCGGCACAGCGCCGCACTCGCGTTGGTTCCTGAGGAGATCTATCGGGTCTGGCGACTTTATCTCGCTGGCTGTGGTCATGGCTTCCGTCGGGGTCATATTGCCGTCTATCAAACTTTATTGGCAAAGCTCGGCACTAACGGCCGGGCCGATCTGCCGTTGACACGTTCGGATTGGTATAAGGACTGACAAAGGTAGGGCGTACTCTGATTCCGGGACGTGCCGTCCGACCTATCGGCCACTAGTTGACGCTCAAACCTTCCTCCGCAAATTAGCGCTCTCTCAGCGCCCGTAGCTCAACTGGATAGAGCATCTGACTACGGATCAGAAGGTTTGAGGTTCGAATCCCCACGGGCGCGCTTCTTCCTTCGTAAGGGAATGCGTTCCTGGGTCTTAATCCGAATCAGACCCGGAATGACGGGAGTGCGATGTGGAGCGCTACCAGCCCGCTTACTTAGCCGCTTTTTTTGCTTCGAGCAGAATCTCCGCGCCTTCACGCGCTCCGTCGATCATTAACGTCTTCCCGCTTTTAAGAACTAATAACCGAGCCTGCTCGACCATTCGGTCGATCATTTCATCATCATGACTTGGATCATGGTGAAAAAGCAAAAGCTTGCCGACGTCCGCATCGAGGGCGAGCGAGACAACACTGCTGAGCGAACTGTGACCCCATCCGACATGCTGCTGATATTCTTCGTCCGTGTATTGCGCGTCCAGGATGGCCACGTCGCAATCGCTGAGAAAATCCACCATTTTACCCCGTTCAGTCGCTGCAAAATCGCGTGCCTCAGCCCCGCTAATCCCATTGCGAGCAGCGAGTTGCATCTTGAGAGGTTCGTACGGTTCATTGTCCGGCATGTAGGCGATCGATCCGGCGCTGGTAAAGAGCCGATACCCGGCGCAAATACCAGGGTGATTGGCGAACTTTGCCTGCACCTTAACTTTGCCAATGTGAAACTCCATTTCCTTAAGCTCTTCGATCACGAGATGACTCGGCAGTTCCCGTAAACTGACGGGGAAAAACGGCGTCTCCATTTGGCCGGCAAGGATCGAACCCAGGCCCGCGCGCGCCCCTTCATAACCCAAAATACGAATGAGGTTCTTCCTGTTGTAGGCGGGGGCAAAGAAAGGCAACCCTTGGATATGGTCCCAATGCGTGTGAGTGATCAGGAGCGTTAATTTGATCGATTGCGATCCAAATTCCTTTTCCGAGGCAAGACCCAGTCCGCGAATTCCGGTTCCAGCATCGAGGATGATGATCTCGCCGTCCACGCGCACTTCTACACAGCTGGTATTACCTCCATAACGAAGAGTCGTCGGTCCTGGCAATGGAAGCGAACCGCGCACGCCCCACAGTTTCACACGGGGCGGCACCGACCGAGGCTCCGAGGCGGACTTTGTCACGGTCGGTCGATGCGGAAGTTCTGGCAGGAGTCGATCGATCGCGTCACACAGAACTTCCCACGTGATCGGTTCAGAACTTCCCATGTGATCGGCTTGAGCAAATATTCGTCGGCTCCAGCCTCTAATGCGCTCGTCCGATCGACTGCATAATCTCGTCCGGAAACAACGATGATCTTTGTCGGCTGGAGTTGCTGCCGGATCGTACGACAAACTTGAAAGCCATTGAACTTTGGCATCAATAAGTCGCACAAAATGAGTTCCGGCCGCTGCTGAACGGCTATGTCCACTCCGGTATCGCCGTCTCCCGCTTCCAAAACCTTCCAACCTTCCTTCTCGAATAGTTTAACGATCCCTCGCCGACTATCCGCATCATCTTCGATGATCAATACGCTAGGCATAAGAAGAGGGAGATCGCGCTGCGTTTGAGGCGAACGCCAAGCGTTAGCACCACATCTCCAAACACAGGCGCCAAAAGAATCTTGTATCCGCATGTTCCCACGGCTTCAATCGCGGCCGCGTTGAGGTCCCAGGGTGTTGATAATGTCGCGCTCGCTCGCATCGATGCATTTAAACAGAGATGGTGGGATGACACGAGGCAAAATCTTCGATTGTTCCACTGGAGTCGATCCCGCGCTGCGGCGCCCTAGG
>QHNU01000010.1 GCA_003218525.1 Verrucomicrobiota bacterium | reverse complement strand
GGCGAGTCAGATGGCGATGACTATCGGGGGGCTCATGTTGTTGGCTCTGGCGTTACTCGAATTCAGCGGCGCCTTTCGACGTCGATTACCGGCGTCCGATCGCATCGCATTTTACTTCGCGGCGGCGATATTGTTTTTCATATCAGTGGCCGGCGTCGCATCTGTCGGGATGGAAAGTATGCTGCGCTACGAGTTTTGCGTGCATGCCCTTATCGTGCTGGCGCTTTTGCATTATTTGCACAATGTTCCTCTCCGCTCGCGACTGGCGCGAGCAAGCGCGGTGACTGCAATCGCGCTAATCAGTGGGGCGGGGCTTAGCCTCGAGAGCTGGTACGTTTGGAATTTTACCCGGGGAAATTGGGTGGCTTAATGAAATGAAAACAAGCGTAGCGATTATCGGTGCCGGACCGGCCGGCCTTACCGCCGCCTACCTTTTGTCGAAAAATGAGGTGAGCGTCGCGGTTCTTGAAGCTGACCCCATTTACGTTGGAGGGATCTCTCGCACCGTCACTTACAAGGGCTTCCATTTCGATATCGGCGGCCATCGTTTCTTCTCCAAATCGAAGGAGGTTAACGATCTGTGGCACGAAATTTTGCCGAACGACATGCTCGATCGCCCGCGCAGCTCGCGAATCTTCTATGGTGGCAAGTTCTTTACTTATCCACTGAAGCCATTCGAAGCCCTGTTCAGGCTCGGGCCGCTACGGTCAGCGCTCTGCATTCTTTCCTGGCTGGAAGCGCGATTGTTCCCCATGGCTAATCCGCGAAATTTCGAAGAGTGGGTCAGTAATCAATTCGGCAAACGGCTCTTCAACACTTTCTTCAAGAGTTACACCGAGAAAGTTTGGGGAATGAGCTGCAAGGAAATTTCAGCCGATTGGGCGGCGCAGCGCATCAAGGGTCTTTCTCTGGGGAGCGCGATTAAGAATGCCCTCTTTCCGCGGCGTCAGCCCAAAGACAGCTCTAAAGTGATCAAGACCCTGATCAACTCCTTTAAGTACCCACGCAAAGGTCCCGGTATGATGTGGGAAGCGTGTGCGGAAAAGACAAAAGCGCTCGGCGGCCAGCTCTATATGAATTGCCGGGTGACGCGTTGCGAATACGATGATGCGAGCAGCGCCTGGACCGTTTTCTACAAGGACGGCACGGGCCATGAGCGAACCCTTGAATGCGAGCACGTTATTTCGTCAGCGCCGATGCGCGAGCTTGTCAACGGCCTTTCGCCCGAGGTTTCGGAAAAAACGAAACGCGCGGCGAACTCACTCAAATATCGCGATTTTCTCACGGTCATGCTCATTCTGAAAAATCGCGATGCTTTTCACGACAATTGGATTTACATCCACGATCCCAGCGTGAAAGTGGGCCGGATTCAGAACTTTCGGTCTTGGTCACCGGAGATGGTGCCGGAGCCGGACAAAGCTTGTTACGGCCTGGAATATTTTTGCTTCGAACATGACGGCCTGTGGAATTCGGCCGACCAGGATTTGATTGAATTGGCGAAGCGGGAGCTGACAAAAATTGGACTCGCACGTGAAGGAGACGTGCTCGATGGCTGCGTTGTCCGGCAGAAGAAAGCGTATCCGGTCTACGATGACGATTACGCCCGGCATGTAGAAACTATTCGCACGGACCTCGAGCTTCGATTCCCGAACCTGCATCTCGTCGGCCGGAACGGCATGCACAAGTACAACAATCAGGACCACGCGATGATGACGGCGATGCTCTGCGTCGAAAACATTGTCGCTAACACAAAGCTTTACGATCTTTGGCAGGTCAACGGCGATGCCGAATACCATGAGTCTGGTGAAGTGCCGGCGGAGGAAAGTGCCGGCACTGCCATTCGACTGGTGCCCACCCGTATCACAGCAACGCCCGAGCTTGCCCCGGAAGGTTAGCGCCCGTTTCGCACGGGAGATGCCGTGCATTTCTCAGAAATGTTTTTGGATCGTCCGGATGCTGGTCGACAGCTCGCCCAAAAACTGTCGCATTATGCCGGTCGCGACGATGTCATTGTCCTTGCTCTCCCGCGCGGCGGGGTACCGGTGGGCTTTGAGGTCGCCCGCCGCATCGGGGTTCCGTTGGATGTTTTTATTGTCCGGAAACTGGGTGTACCCGGTCATGAGGAATTGGCCATGGGGGCGATCGCCTCGGGTGGAGTCCGGGTCGTAAACGACGACGTCATCCGAGCGTTGCCAAATGCTGAGTTGATCCTGGATGCCGTAACTGAAATTGAACGCGAAGAATTGCATCGGCGCGAGCTCAGCTATCGCGGTGGACGGCCGGCCCCGGAGGTGCAGGGGCGAACAGTGATTTTAATCGATGACGGCTTAGCCACCGGCGCGACCATGCGGGCCGCGGTCGCTGCTCTGCGCCAACGACGTGCTGCCAAAATTGTCGTCGCAGTCCCCGTTGGTGCGCCGAGCACGTGCCATGATCTGGCCAAGCAGGTTGATGAGACCATTTGCGCGATTACGCCGAGCTCATTCATTGGTGTTGGGCAGTATTACGAAGACTTTTCGCAAACAACCGATGATGAAGTCCGCGATCTGCTTGCACGCGCCGCGGCCGGGGAATCGTAAGCGGCGAACCTCTCAGCGTCGGGCCGGGTAGACAATGCTATTCCGACACTTATTCGGCAGGCGCATCAAACCCATCGATCGGCACACACGAACAAAACAAATTTCGATCACCGTAGACGTTGTCGATGCGAGCGACGCTTGGCCAAAATTTCCATTCCCGCAGCCAGGGGATTGGTCGGCACTGACTTGCTGCATTGTGTGCGGCGCGTTTTTTAGAAGATTGTCGCGTTTATCCGCCCGGCCATCCGCAATCGCCTGCATTTCTGCACGAATTGAAATCATGGCTTCGCAAAATCGATCGAGCTCATCTTTCGATTCACTCTCCGTCGGCTCGACCATCATCGTTCCCGCGACTGGCCAGGAAATGGTCGGCGCATGAAATCCGTAATCCATCAGGCGTTTGGCGACGTCTTCCACTTCGATCCCAGCGCGCTTCCAATGGCGTAAATCGAGAATGCATTCATGTGCGACGAGTCCATGCCTGCCTTTGAATAGTACCGGGAAATAAGAATCGAGACGTTTCGCAATGTAGTTTGCATTCAGGATCGCAGCCTTCGTCGCCCTGGTCAGACCATCCGGCCCCATCATGCGGATGTACATCCATGAAATAGTAAGAATGCTCGCACTGCCGTAAGGCGCTTCGGAGATCGGTCCAGTAAACTTAAAATCCGGCGCCTCCGGTTTAAGAGACGGAATGGCAGGC
>QHNU01000020.1:1704-14638 GCA_003218525.1 Verrucomicrobiota bacterium | reverse complement strand
CCACAATCAATCAGCCAATCGTGACCGTTGGCACGAACGTGCGCGGCCGCGCCAGTACCTTCATCCAAAACGGTGATCGCCATCGGCGGACGTGTTTCGGTAAACCGCTGCTGGTAAACGTGACTGGCGGGAAGACCAGCAAAGAAATGGACCAGGGCGAGGACAGCGCGCGATAATAACCAGTTCCCGTTATTAAAAACGACCGAAAGCCCGGGGGAAAACGGCGCCACGACCAAAGAGAGCATGGCCAGAGCAAGCACGAAATAAGCAATTGGTACAATGGCAAGGTTCGCCAACAGCGAGACCGGCGTGATGAGGTGGAAATACCAATAGATCAATGGGAGCGATCCAAGCCAGGCTGCAAGCGAGACGGCGGCCGCTGCCGCGGTCGCGTTCCCGATGCCGAGGAATGTGCGATGAACGCGACTCAGCAATAGACGTGGTAAAAATGGATCGGGAGCTGCGACTCGTCGGAAACGAGTGAAAGCGGGCTCGGCAAACAATACGATGGCACCGACGACAGCAAACGAGAGTTGGAAGCCGCTGGTAAACAGTTCGTTTGAATCCCATAACAGGATGAGAAAGGCCGCCGCGGCAAGGCTGTTCAGGGCGAAAACTTTTCGCTCGAAAAAAATTCCGCCGAGCAAGATTCCGCTCATGATGGCTGCCCGGACGCTCGCGACGTGCAGGCCCGTGATCGCCGCGTAAAAGAAGAGAAGCGGAATAATGATCGCGGTCGCTCTTTTGCGCGACAGGCGCAGGACGGTCGCAGTTGTCCAGAGCAACCACGCGACGATTCCGACGTGAAGCCCGGCCACGGCGAACAAATGCAAGGTACCAGTTTGTTGAAACGGTTCTTCGATATCCTCGCGCGTTTGATGGCGGAGCCCGAGCGCGGTGCCACAGATCAAACCGACCACGTCCGGCGAATCTTCAATGCCGCGACTCAGAGTATGTTGCATCCATTCCCGCGAGCGCGCGGCAGCACGCCGTACTGAAAATTCGCTGCCACTCTGCAGAATTTGACCATTCTCGGCATATCGAACGATCAGCGTCCGATTCACACCACGCCGAACGAGGTAGGCGCGCATATCAAATTCACCCGGATTTCGCGGCGGCTCGATTGGTTGCAGAGTACCAAAAAGAACGAGTTCATCGCCGATGGCCGGTGCGCGGCGCCACCGCACCAGCACGGTGGCTTTTCCAACAAAGGTTTTCTCGCCGATGTTCGCGCGATATAGTTGAAGAAGGAAAACGGCCACGCCATTACTCTCTATCTTCGGTTCTGTGGCAACGGTTCCGACGACGTTAATGGGGCGAGTTTCGGCACCGGCGGCATCTGCCAGTGCCTGGGCTGGGGTGTGACTGATACGCGTGCTGTGAAGGCAAAAAAAGCCTGCGACGACGGCAGCAAACACGAGTGGAGTGAAGGGGAATAATAGAGCCGCTATAACACCGGTCGCGGCGACCGCTAGAACTGGCAAACTAACAGTCGGGAAAAAGTCAGCCGCGATGATGCCGATTCCGGCCGCAAAGGCCAGCCCCACGAATGGTTGCCGTGTCCGCCCGACCAAGCTACTCAGTCACTTACGACTACCCCAACCTTGACATCCCGCGACTCGAGCGGAAGCGAAGGAACGATTTGAAAGTTAAAACAAACGCCGACTTTCGCAGCCCGCGGCGCACGGTGCGCGAGAAAGCGATCAAAAAATCCATCGCCACGGCCGAGCCGTCCACCGTCCCGTGTAAAAGCGAGCCCTGGGACAAGCACGACATCTACCGGCGAGGTAATTGGAATGTCAGCATGTTCGCGTGCGCTCGGCAAAATGATGATGATTTCGCTTCCCCGCGTGCGCAACTCTTCGATCAAAGTGGTGATGTGCGGCTCCGAATTCATCGGTTCAAACAGCGTCGCGACCCTCGCGCTTTTCCACACCGGTAGCTCAGCCACGCGTTCGCAGATGACGCGGGATCGAAGGGTGCGATCGTCGAGTGTGAGAGCGCGCAAACGTGCGCGCATCTGCGCCCGCACCGTCTCTTTTGAAGCATGATTATCACCGTTCATGACGGCAAAACGTTTTGCTTCACCCGCGCGAGCTTATATGCTTGCCGGTAAGTGCCGACTCCTTTTTCAAAAAAAACCAATGTCGTTCGTCAGGCATCGGATAACGGCGCCAGAACCAAAAAGTCGACGAGGGTTGGCTTGCGACCGGGCATGGCGTGGCACCGGCGTAATTTTCTCACGCAAGTTTTAATTCCTTCGCTTTTCACCAAGCGCTCCGGTGACGAAGCGGCGCCTCGATTCCCAGAGATCAAGCCGGGGGAATACGGCATCACCTGGATTGGACATGCGTCGTTTCTTGTTCAGACGCACGATTACAATGTCCTCATCGATCCGAACTGGGCTCGCTGGCTCAAGGTCATCAAGCGACTGAAACAACCTGGCTTTGAGATTCATCATTTGCCCGACATCGATCTGGTTCTCGTGACTCACGCGCATTTTGATCATCTTGACCGGCGAACATTGCGCCGCATCGCCTCAGATCAGCCAATTGTGGTCCCGGTGGGCGTTGGCAATCTCGTCCACGATCTTGGATTCAATATCGTGCATGAGCTGGATTATTGGCAGACGGTTCGGCTGGGTTCGTTAAAAATTTCGCTTACGCCCTGTCATCATTGGGGCGCACGATTTCTCGCCGATTTGCATCGCGGCTTCGGCGGCTTTGTCATCGAAGCCAATGGCCGCGCTATTTTTCACTGCGGCGATAGCGCCTATTTCCCCGGGTTCAAGGAAATCGGGGAACGCCATGACATCGAAATTGCACTGCTCCCGATCGGTGCCTACGACCCGCCCAGCGGCCGCGAAGTGCACATGAATCCGGAAGAGGCGGTCCAGGCTTTCCTAGAGCTTCGGCGGGCAAAGAAATTGGTGCCGATGCATTACGGCACCTTCCGCCTCGGCTACGAACCGCTCGACGAGCCGCTCTCTCGCTTGCTCTCTCGCGCGCGCGAAGCCGGCATTCACGATGATGTTCTGGTCATGACCGAAGGTCAGCCGGTCGTGCTTTGAATCGCCTCAACGCGTGAACCGGGTACGGCGCGCGACGATCATCGGCATGATCGCCGCCGGCGGCGTGGCGATGGCGTTCGGCTTATTGCTTCTGGCGCATGATCCACTCGTCTATTGGAACGACGATTATGAGCTATCGATCTTGCCGGTCTGCGCCGATATGGCGCGGGCTTGGAATCAAGGCGAATTTCCACTGCTTAGCCCATATTCGTGGATCTGCGGCAATCTGGCGGGCGAATTTCAGTACGGCGTGTTTTCCATTTTCATTAACGCGCTCATCGTCTGCATTTGGAAATTCCCGCTGATTTTCTCCCAGCAAGCTGCCGTGCTTGCAATCGCGCACCTCGCGGCGCTCGCGACTGGTGGATTCATGCTTGCTCGCGGCAGAAATTTATCGATCGCCAGTTCCATTCTTGTGGGCTTGGTCGCCTCGGTTAACGGCTGGATCATTTGCTGGGGTGCCACCGACTGGCTCGGTGCGCTTGGTGCATTTACCTGGCTGCCATGGGCGTGGTGGGCCGCGGAAAAGTCTCTCGATCTGGGCCGCTCGCGCTGGCGATTTCTTTGGCCCGCGCCTTTTGTTTACCTGCTCGTGACCGGCGGATTTCCCTACACGGTCTTGATGTTGGTTCTCGTGCTCGTCTGGTTAACGGGGCGTGCCGTTTTCGAAACCCGCAGTCTGAGAACGGTTTTCCCACTCGCATCTGGTGCAGCGCTAGGTTTTGGCCTCGGTGCACCGGCCTGGCTCGCTCTGTTGGATTATATCCACGGTTCCGCGCGACAATTGCAGGATGCCGCTGCGCATTTTCAATGGCTGGTTCCGGCGAGCGCGTGGCCGGCGCTGATACTTCCTTCTTGGACGGTGAAGTGGGCCGACTTCTCCTCTTGGATGATGCCGCACGCCGGGACCGAGCTTGCCTGCGGCCTTGTTCCACCGGTGGCGGTGATCGCCGGATTTGTTGGGAAAGGTCGGCTGCTTTGGCGAAGTCTCCGCTGGGAACTTGGACTTCTCTTGATCGTCCTCCTGCTCACGATGATTCCAACGGCGGGGGTTTTCCGGTGGAGCTTTCGCTGGTTGCCCCTTTTTCATCTCATTCTTGCCCTTTGCGCGGCCGAAGTGTTGCGATTGTTGTCGATGGACGAGATTTCGCGCCGTTTGGCGCGACCGGGGTTCCTCGCTTTCGCATTGGTCGGAATTACGGCGGTCGCAATGCGCTCGTTAGGATTTGCGGGAGCATACGCCTTCCCGCTAACGTGGATTTTTCTCTCAATCGCTCTGGTTTGGATGGTGATCGAATTGGCGCGGCCCAAATCAACACTGCTCCGTGATTGGACGCCCACTGCGGTCGGATTCATCGCTTTGCTAGCGACTTATTTTTGCATTCCGCCGAATTGTGGTGTGCCCAAATACAATTTCTCGCAAAGCTTGCTTAAGCCCGCTCCACTCGATTCGAGGCGACTTTATTTGAGCATCTATCCACCGCCTGAAAATGCTTATCGCATCGAGGCGCGGAATGGTCCGGTCGGCCAAACAGTGCGGCCGGGCAGCGCTTCGATGTGGGCCCGCTTGCGATTCATCAATGGCTACAGCCCGATCCGGCCGGCGGGAGTGGCACGTCAATTTGCCAGCTTGATCCATGGGGAAATTGATTTAAGCACCGCTTCGTGGTTGTTGATGAATGAAGCCAGCTCCGCCGGATTGCTGGCCCATATTGGCATCGACGGCATTATTGTAGCGCGCGAACTCAGTTTTATTCCTCAGCCGCCGAGTGAGTGGATTCTTGCGGTGGAGACCGATGAAGGACGGGTTTTTCACCGGCGCGGCGAGCCGATCCCAACGGTTCGTTCTTTCGATCTGGATGGCAAACATTCCACGGCAAACGTGGCGGACGTGCTCGAATCGCGAAACTCCTTCAGTGCCTGGGTCAGGACCGGTGACCAGCCGGCGCTCATCACATTCTCCCGGCCTTTTTTTCGGGGTTATGAAGCGCGTATCGGCGGGCACCACCTGACCGTGAATTCTTATCGAGACCTCACTCCAGTAGTAGAAGTGCCAGCGAAGACTAGTGGTCGATTAGTCGTGAGATATCGGCCGGTGTGGCTCGTTATCGGCGCGGCGCTCACGATCATCTCGGGCGCGGTCTGGATGGTGTCTGCTCTTCTCGCGCTCAGGTCGCAGACGCGAACTCGCGGTCAATAAACGTCGCGCTTGTAGCGTTTGTCCGTTTTGAGTTTCTCAACGTAGGCGTTCGCTTGCTCAACGGATTTGCTCCCCTGTTCACGGACGATCCTGAGCAATGCGGCATCGACGTCCTTCGCCATTCGGGAGGCATCGCCACAAACGAAAAACTGCGCATCCTCCTCCAGCCAGCGCCAAATCTCGGCGGCATTCTCGAGCATGCGATGTTGAACGTACAGTTTCTGCGCCTGATCTCGCGAGAACGCAGTATCGAGTCGGGTCAGAACGCCATCGGCTTTAAATCTCTCCAAGTCCTCGCGATAAGAAAAATCGCAAGCTTCGCGCTGCGATCCAAAGAATAACCAATTGCGCCCACGTGCTCCAATCGTCTGACGTTCCTGGAGAAACGCGCGGAACGGCGCCAGTCCGGTCCCCGGACCGACCATGAGCACCGCAGTATCAGCATTTTCCGGGAGATGGAAATGTTTGGCGACCGTCGGATAAATCGGCACGAAACCATCATCCGCCCGATCAGCCAGAAATGCCGAGGCGACGCCTGCCCGCATGCGTCCATGACTTTCGTAACGGATGACATCGACCATCAGATGCACTTCATCCGGATACAGGCGCAGACTGGAAGCAATCGAATAAAGGCGCGGCTGCAGTTTTGAAAGCAAGCCGACGAATTCGGTCGGCGTAAATCGTGCCGACGGATGATCGACGAGAAAATCGATCACCTCCATTCCCCACAGATATTGCTGCAAATCGTGTTTGCGGGAGGGATCAAGAAGGTCACCGAGTAGTGGCGTGGCGGAGGCGCGTTCGACGATTGCTTTCAAGAATTTCGGTGTTGGCGTTGTGATGCTGTAGTTACGCAGCAGCGCGTTGCGGAAAGGAGCCGATTCCGTTTTCGTTGCTGGCACGGTTTCGTTCCCGGAGGCGCCTAGAGCCTGAATAATCTCCTCGACGAGCTGCGGATCATTCGAGGGATAGACCGCCATCGAATCGCCGGGCTCGTAATTAAAACCGGATCCAGCGATCGAAATTTCGAAATGGCGCGTCTCTTTACCCGAGTCCTCGCTACTAATCCGGCGATTCACAAGCAGTTTCCCTGGGAATGGACGGGTGCGGGAGTACGGGGGTTTTGCCTTTTCTGCGGTCATCGGCTGCAACTACTCGGCGTCATTACAGATGGCAAGTATGGAGTGGCGGAACGAAGTTCTTTCGGCCTGCCTGCCGCGCGAAATCGTTTTCTCATCGGTTCCGATGCGGAGCGGTTGCGCAACTCGCCGGTAAAAATAGACTGCGCTCCGCGTGTTCGACCGCACGCGCCGCCCATGTCCGATCACGACCGAGACATTATCACGCCGGTTGCATTAGCGCCGCACGATCCCTACGCGGCATTTCGTTTTGGCGCGTTCAATCTCTACATGACTGGGAATTTGCTCTCGATCATCGGCCGACAAATGCTCGCTGTAGCGGTCGAATGGGAAATTTATGCGCGCACGCATTCGGCCACTGCACTGGGTCTTGTCGGTTTAGTGCTGGCTGTTCCAGTCGTGGCTCTGTCCCTCTTCGCGGGGCATCTGGCGGATAAATACAGCCGCAAATCGATCATTATCGTTTCACAATTGTGCAGTGCGATCGCCTCGGCGGCACTCGCGGTCGTCTCGTGGAAACATCTTGCCATTCCCGCTTGGTCGATCTTACGCCAGGGCAACGATTGGTTGCGTGCGATCGCCGGAATTTTCGAGCGACATCAACCGGCATTTCATTTTGACGACATGTCGGTCCCGCTCATTTACATGCTGCTGTTCGTCGCAGGTACTGCGCGCACGTTTGCCTGGGCGGCGCGAAGCTCATTTTTCCCGACTCTGGTGCCGCGCGACGCCTTCGCTAACGCCGTGACCTGGAACAACAGCGTTTTTCAAATCGGCTCAGTAGCCGGTCCCGCCATCAGCGGATTTATCGTCGCGCATATCAGTTTCGCCTGCGTTTACGTCATCGATGCCATCTGCGCGTTTCTCTTTTTCGCGCTGATGCTGCCTATTGCTCGTACGTCGCGAGCAGGGGATCGTGAACGGCAAAATACGTGGCGCAGCCTGGTCGCTGGGATGCGATTCGTCCTGAGCAAGCAGGTCATTCTGGCCACGATTACGCTCGATCTTTTCGCCGTTCTTCTGGGGGGCGCGACCGCTTTGCTCCCAATATTTGCCGATCAGATTTTGCATGTTGGACCGATTGGACTCGGTTGGATGCGCGCGGCACCAGCCGTCGGGGCGTTCGCGACCGCTTTGCTGGTGGCGTATCTGCCGCCGATGAAACAGGCCGGTAAGACGCTGCTTTGGTGTGTTGCGGGATTTGGTCTCGCCACCGTTCTCTTCGGCGTTTCGCGGGCATTTTGGTTCTCGCTTGCAATGCTGTTCATGATCGGCGCCTTTGACAGTGTGAGTGTGATCATTCGAGGCACAATCGTGCAGCTGGTTACCCCCGACGAAATGCGCGGGCGCGTTTCGGCCGTGAACAATATCTTTATCGGCACCTCGAATGAGTTCGGCGCTCTTGAATCGGGACTGACCGCGGCGCTGCTCGGTCCCGTAATTTCGGTGGTCGGCGGCGGAATCGGAACCATTCTTATCGTGTTCAGCGTGGTAAAATGGTGGCCAGAAACACTCCGGATCGGCAGGCTTGATAAAACGTTACGCTAGGGTAGCGGCAATTGACTCCGAAAGCCTTCGCGAGTTGACATTGCCAGTCCGGCTCGGACTCGCCGTGGCGGCTCGGTACTTCCCAGATCATGAAAGTTGCTGCTGCCCAGATTTCCTGCGCACCGGCGATCTCAACGCCAACATCGCCAAAATTCGGGATTTTGCATCGCTAGCCAAAAACAGCGGCGCCAAAGTCATCGTTTTCCCAGAAATGAGCGATACCGGCTACTCCATGCCGGTCATTCGAAGGCACGCAACTTCCTGGGAATGAAGGAGCAATCCCGGCCCTTCAAAAGCTCGCAAAAAGGCTTTCGCTTTCGATCATCTGCGGAGTTTCGGAGCGGGATTGTGCATCCATTTACAACTCTCAGGCTTTCATCGATGCGAACGGTACGGTCATCGCGAAATACCGAAAGGCCCACTTGGTTTCGGCTGCTCCGATCGAAGAGCGCGACTGCTTCACACCAGGGAATGAGTTCAGCTGCTTTAACTTCGCCGGGATGCGGCCTGGACTAAGCATCTGCTACGATCTTCGATTTCCAGAGATGTGCCGAACCCTGGCACTCGACCATAAGGTAAACGTGTTCATTAACTCGTCCGCTTGGCCCTCTGTGCGGGCGGAGCACCTGCGTCTTCTGGCGCAGGCCCGTGCGATTGAAAACCAGAGCTATCGATGTCGATCTTAACTAGTGTGATTCAATCTGCTGCCACTTGCGCCTGCCGGAGCCGTGGTTGAGTTTGGGTCTCGTTAGACGATGAAAATCAAAGCGGATATCGCGACTGCTCATTCTCTTCTCAATGATCCTAAGCCAGATGGCATAATCGTCGAAAGCGCAGCCGATAGCGCGACAAAAGCATTCAGCTTAAGCGTGAATCTCAATATCACCGTCGATCTAGCTAAGATCGCGGCGCCCATTGTGTCTTCATGGATCCTAAGTCGCGCTATCACTAGCATCGGAAGAGGCGTGAATGTGGATGTTAACGGTAAACGCCTTCCCCCAGAGGAGGCTGAAGCCTCTAAGATGATAATTGATGCCATCCACGACGAGGAAAAGAAGAAAGACACCAGCCAATAGCATCGGCCAACTCTCGTCTAACCAGGCGATCCCGTCGACCGCCAGGGCGTATGTTCGCTACTTGTCTTAGCCACGGCGGCGGCTAATCGTTTGGCTCGTTAGGTCGTCTCGTCGCGCGCTATGCAACAACCACGATTACCTAAAGTAGCTGTTATCGGCGGTTCTATTGCAGGGTTATCCACCGGGATTGCGCTGCGCTGTTTGGGCTGCGAGGTTCAGATTTATGAGCAGTCGCCTACGCCACTACGGGGCAGAGGAGGCGGCTTGGTCGTCCAGTATGAGATGCTCGATTGGATGGCGTCGCACGACATTGCCACGCTGGCTACCCTCAGCATTCCTGGGGTTGAGCGTCAGTTTCTCGACCGCGACGGCAGAGTGATTCAGCGTTTCCCAGATTCCACGCCGTTCACCTCGTGGGATGCAGTGTTCCATCAGCTTCGCGAGGTATTTCCCGAGGCGTGCTATCATCACGCCTATGAGTGTGTCCGCCTGTCCGCGGCAGGCGGACAGCCAGTGGCGGAGTTTGCGAGCGGCGAGCGCGTCGAGGCAGACCTAATCATCGGCGCCGATGGAGTTGGGTCTGTCATTCGCCGTCACCTTTTTCCAGACGTGCATCCTGTTTATGCAGGTTACGTGGCTTGGCGCGGTGTCTTTCCAGAGTCATTGGCCCCGGCAGAGGTCGTGGAGACTTTGGCCCGGCGTTTCACGATGTTTCAGGCGCGTGACTTTCATCTCCTGAGTTATCTGATTCCCGGTGAGCACGGCGAGTTGGAGGCCGGTTCGCGGCGACTCAACTGGGTCTGGTATTGGAACACCGATGAGGAGCGCGAGCTTCCAGACATCCTGCTCGACACCGATGGCAGAGCACACCGCTCCTCGGTTCCCGCAGGCAAGGTTCAGCAGCGCCACGTCGCCACCTTGCGGCAACGCGCTGAACAGCACCTGCCAGCCATGCTCGCCCAACTTGTCCACTGCACGCCCGAGCCATTTATTCAGGTGATTTACGATCTCCAGACACCCGCCATGACCAAGGATTCCATCGCGATACTCGGCGACAGCGCGTGCGTCGTGCGGCCACACACCGCCGCCGGAACGTCGAAGGCATCTGGGGATGCAGTGTCTCTCGCACAACATTTACAAGCAGCCGACTTCGATCTATCCGCCGCCCTTCCGCGCTGGCAGACCGAACGACTCGCAGTTGCAGAGAGGCTTATCCATCATGGCTGGCGATTAGCACGCAACTCAGGGCTCGGCAAATGACGCCTAACCATGTGCCCTCTACCGAATGCTCCTTAACAACCCGACCTTTTATAACGAGGCTCTCGCGGCGGGTGTAATAAGCGCACAGCGGGCGTAGTGAACTGAAAATTAAGCGTGGTATGATGGATATGGTGCCGCGGGGCAGCGTTGCGCGATCTTGAATTCTTTCGCGCGTACCTCTTCACCACGCGGTAACTTATGCTTCCAATAACGCCAGAGCAGTTGGAACTTCTTCTTCCGTTGGCCTGCCATTGGACCGCTGCGCAAGAGGAGCGTATTCTCGCTAACGGCGAAGCTCTTACAGCCGCACAGTTGCCGGACGCTCGCCTAATTCCAATCTTGCAACCAGAGCGCGTCCGGTTCCTATACGTTGCCGAGATTCCGATCCCTGAACATCCAACGCTCCGAGCTGCGGCTCAGGCCACACGGTTCATCACAGCGCTGACACGCGGCTTAACGCTGCGTTATGGGATTTTCATTCGATCTGATTGCCGAGGCGAGCGCGCGTTGGTCGTCCATGAACTTGCTCACGTTGCGCAGTACGAGCGGCTTGGCGGGTTCGAGCCATTTCTTCGCCAGTATTTATCTGAGTACCTCACGATTGGCTACCCAGCAGGGCCAATGGAGCAGGAAGCGATCGAAATTGCGGCGCGGCTGTGCAGACCGCAGCCGTGACTAGAGGTTGGAGCCAATGGCTTAAATGCCTTCTAGTCTCCCGATCAGGGCAGAAGGCTTTAGTGGAAATCGGCTGATCGAATCGCCTCTACTTCGGCGGGCGAACCTCAAATGGCTGCGGGCTTCAGGCTGCCCACAGAAGTCGGCTTCAGAACGCCAGCCACTTGCTCGACTAAAAGCTTACGCGTATACGGCTTCGGGAGAAAACCGCGCAGGCCGTCCTGTAGCATCTTATCGAGCTTGCCTTTCCCCGCCACACCCACAGTAAGAAATCCGCTCACGAGGATAACGTTAGCGTCAGACTTCAACCTGCGCATTTCCTGAAAAACAGCATCTCCGTCCATACTGGGCAGAAAATAGTCGAGAAGAACCAAGCTGACTTGGTCCTTCAGCTGCCCGTAAATATTCACTGCCTCGGCTCCGTCGTCGGCGATGATTACTCCGTAACCGTCTTCCATTAGCATCGTCATCGCGTCCTCAGCAATCTCTGGCTCATCTTCGACAATTAAGATAAGGCCGCGGCTGCCCTGCTCGTTCTGTATGTTGAATTTCGCCGGCAATTGCTTGCTGAACGTATGCTTGAAGCGGGCGGCTGCTATCGCGGCTGTGATGTCAGCCGACAACGATTGCGCGGCTTTCGGTAGCATTTCAGCACGGGCCTGCAGCGCGTCTAGAAACTTGTCTCGGTGACCGAGTTCCTGTGCGTGCTTCACGTATCGGCTGACCTGCTCAACCAAAAGTTCCAGAGTCTTGCAAGAAGCGAGGATGCCGTTGAACTTTTCCTGCACAGAACGGTAGAAAGCAGCTCGTGTGCCCTTGTCAAAATCACCTTCGCCGACCTTTCTCACCTTGCCTTTGTCAAGTGCATACTCCCAGTGTCTGACAATCTTGAGGTCATTGCTTAGGCAGTCTAGAACCTTTTGATCGAGCCATTTAGCCTTAATCGGCTGACGTACCTTGTCGGATGTTGTCGGAAGTTCAGATTTGAGATAAAGAGGCTTTCAGACCAGCAGGCCCGCGATACTCTCGCGGGCGTGCGCGCACTAACCAACAGGCAATCGACACCAGCGAAGCCAATATTGGATATACATTTTGATTAGCTCTCGGAGGCCGTTCAACCAGCATTCGTAGGCGGCTGCTCAGGTTGATCGTTGTCGGAGGCAGTGCCTTTGAATGTCTTCGCTACTCTCCCGATCAATTTCCCTACCACCACCACCACCATGCTCCTTGTCTTATGGAGGGGCAGAACGCTTTGGCGCAAATCGGCTGATCGTCGCAGCGGTTAAGCTGATAGGATCGTGCGATAGACTAAAGTCCTGGACCAGAATGGTTAGTTGTGGCTAGAGCCAGCGGTTAGAGATAACTATCGGGTTACTCGACAAGTTTCGGCCGTTATTCAGAGGGAATATGATCTTTTGGTTGAGCTACTTAGGGCCCACCGATGGAGATATTTTGTCGGACGTTGTGATCTTTCGACGAAGAGCCTTTTAGACCAGCAGGCCGCTGCCAAGGTAACCTACAAAACTTGCGCGTTTTGCATACCCTTGTGCGAGTTTGCATGCAAGTTTCTTGGCATCGGTAAATTTCACATCTCTCCATGTGACAATGACTTACGAAAACAAGGCGTCTGATTTCATGCAGTACTCTGTGTAATTTCGATTTTGGGGGTAGGAAGCTGTTAAACTAGCATCTTTACGCCCTCCAACGCGGCGCCGTCGTCGACTTCAAGGGTTTAGGGCTAATAGGGAGTCAACTTTAGCCAGACTGCCGTAGCGCACGTCGCTAGTCTCCAATCGGAGGATTCTTATCCTCAACGAATCTTCAGAAATTAACCCCTATAACCCCTAAAAGGGGCAGATGGGATGGGAAAATGACTAGGGTTTTGTATAGGGTTTACCATAGGGTTAGGGATTTCTGTTGGTACGCTGCTTTCTGTTTCAGCGGGTCGTATACAAAGGAACCTTTG
>QHNU01000020.1:0-1648 GCA_003218525.1 Verrucomicrobiota bacterium | reverse complement strand
CTGTTCCCGTTGAGTTTCGCATTGGACGATTCCAAGGCGACGCGTGATCCACGAATCCTAGAGAGTTCGCTAAGTCTTCGGCCCAGCGTCCTTGTGCTGAACTTCCTCACCAAAGGCGCAAGTGCGTCGTAGGAAGAAACCTCAGCAACCCATTCCGTCGCTGTGCCGTGCCAATGTGTTCCGAATCTCTCCTTGGGTTCGGCGCGATGAATCCATAATTCAATGATCTCAAGAATGTCTCCCGCGTCACCCGAGTGGATTGCGGCGGCTCGGATATCTTCGTGGATGAATGCTTTTATCCCAAACCTGTTTTCGCCCACGATCTCAGCAGGTGTTTCCCACTCAAGGAGCCATCGGAGAAAGAATGGCAACTCCTGGGTGATTACTTGTTCCACGTCGGCAGGAAAGATCATCTTCTGATCTGCGAACTTCAGAACAATGATCTTGTCTTCGAGGCTTGCGTCCAGATTCGGGATCATTCGGACTGAGGTCGCGTCAGAGTTCAGAGTTACGATTACTCGGCCGCGCCATTCGGCGCGTTGTTGATCGTGAAACTTAGGATGGTACGAGAAGAACGGGTTTGCGACGACGCGCTTGATAATCTCCGAGAATTTTTGGTGACTGTTAGGATCGCTGTTCAGTGTTCCGTCGTCGATACACCACAAGGGCACTTCGATTAGTTCGCGGTTGAAGCTCGTCCCGCCGCTCAAGAAATCCGTCGCCTCGGAGTGGCCGCCCAGCGCGCCACCAACTACCCTTAGCCCGAGAAGAGTTTTCCCTGAGTTTACTGGTCCAACGACAAAAAGTGCATGGCCTTTGAGAAGGCGACCCTGTAAAGCGGAACAATAGTATCGCTTCAACCAGGCAAAGAACACTTCTCTTGCACTTGCAGGACCTTGACCTTCGACGACACAGGCTACGGGTGCCTGGTCCCAGCAGTTCTCAAAGAAATCAGCCAGCCAGGGGAGTTCTCGCCCCACTCTTGTTCGGTTTCGGCCGGTGGGGTAACGCGTACTCGGGAAGAGTTTACAAACCGCTTCCCGTTCGAGCCGATGATGTCATTTTCCTCGTAAAGCAAAGGAATTGCGCCGTCTACCCTTTGCCGCTCTTGAATGAAATGAACGGCAGCATCCACTTCGGAATGTGATTCCCAACGGTCCTTCGTTGCGTGAAGTCCGTACTGAACCTTCAACTTTGTCACAAAGTCATCCTTTGCCATGTGAACGAAAACTCCGCTACCATTCTTCTTCCAATAATATCGCCCGTCGTAAAAGGTGTTAGCGACGGCGCCGCCGATTCGATCTTCGTTGTACTTTTTCGCACGTTTCTGGAATAGCTCTTGCCAAGGATAGAACGACTTTGGCTGAGAAAAGCAGATCATGCCGGCTGGGGTAACGATCGAAGAAGTTGGGTTCGTGCTATCTGGATCAAAGAAAGCACAACCCCGACTCCCTTCTACGAACGGGCCCTCCCATTTTCCAGGAAAGTCTTGCTCTACCCATTCGGCAATGATCTCCAACGGGATTAACCGCGCATCGGATTTCCAACGTACTTTTCCAGCAGCCCTGAAGAGCATTTCGCAAAGCTGATGCGTAGACAATAGCGAACGCCCCACTTGTCGCCAGTCGCGCCCTACCTCATAAATGTG
>QHNU01000009.1 GCA_003218525.1 Verrucomicrobiota bacterium | reverse complement strand
AGATCGGTTTGTCGGAAGTTTTGATTCGTGTTGGCGCGACCGGGATTTGCCACTCGGACGCGCATTATCGCGCCGGCATTTCCAAGATCGACAATTTGCCGGTGACGCTCGGCCACGAAGTCGCGGGTCGTGTCGAGAAGATCGGAAACAAAGTGACAGACGTCGCAGCCGGCGACCGCGTCTGCGTACACTATTTAGTACACTGCGGCTCATGTGAATTCTGCACGGGCGGGTTCGAACAGTTTTGCGGCAGCGGGCAAATGATCGGCAAACATCGCGATGGCGGATACGCCGAGTTCATCAAAGTCCCCGGCCGAAATGCGTTCGCGCTTCCGGATGAGATCTCATTCGAAGTCGGCGCAATCATGATGTGCTCGTCAGCGACGGCGCTTCATGCGTTGAACAAAGCGCGGCTAAAACCCGGCGAATCAGTTGCAATTTTCGGATTCGGCGGATTGGGATTTTCGGCATTGCAGTTAGCGCGAGCTCTCGATTGCGGCGGCGTCTACGTTGTCGAAATCAATCGAGCGAAACTGACTTCAGCTGCAAAGCTGGGCGTGGTCGCGATCGACGCAAACGCGGCAGATCCCGTGGAGCAAATCAAAGAAGCGACTGGCGGAAAAGGCGTGGATGTTTCGGTCGAGCTAATCGGCTCCGCGGAAACGATGCGGCAATGTGTTCTTTGTTTAGCTCCGCTCGGACGAGCTGCGCTTGTCGGGCTCACGACGGAGTCGATGTCGATCTTTCCTTACACGGAGTTGATCAACAGAGAAACGGAGATCATTGGAGTGTCAGATCATTTGGCGACTGAACTGCCGGCGCTGATCGAATTCGCGCGCAGCGGCAAATTGCGTTTTCCGCCGGAGACATTGCGCGTTGTCGACCTTGATGCGGGCCAGGTCAACGCGGCGCTCGACGCACTTCAGCATTCCATTGATCACGTGCGAACCGTTATTGTTCCAAAAGCATGAACTGGGAAATGCTGGCAGCGATCGGGCAATTGGCGGCGGTGTTCGTCGGAATCCCTTCCCTCATTTATCTCGCTGTCCAAATCAGAGAACAAACGAAGGAACGACGACAGTCGGCAGTGAACGCTCTAACCGTCCAGTGGGGCGATCTGACATGCGCTCTGCACGATAGCGCCGAGCTCAGCGCAATTTTTCTTCGAGGCGTACAATCTTTCGCCGATCTCGATCCTGTCTCGAAACTCAGGTTCAGCGCGTTCTTCAACCGTTTCTTCAACCACTTCGAAGCGATGTATTTCTCCCATTTGGACGGCATACTCACGGCATCGGCATGGGGCAAGATCGAGCGGACAATGAGCGATTTAATTGCTTATCCAGGCGTACAACAATGGTGGGAGGAGCGGAGACATTGGCACACGGAAGAGTTTGGCCGCGTCGTCGACGCGATTATCGCCAAAGGCACTGAGCCCAAGGCTTACTCAACCTACAATCTACGCAAAATCGCCATGTCGGAGACCGGCACATGAACGATCTTGCTGAAATAACCGCGTTCGCAAAACGATATGCGGAGGCGTGGTGTAGCCAAAATCCTGGCAGCGTCGCCGCGTTCTATGCCGAGAACGGTTCGCTGAGCGTAAACGACGGATCGCCCGCGGTTGGGCGCGCGGCGATTGCCAAGGAAGCGCAAGCATTCATGACAACATTTCCGGACATGGTCGTGACGTTCGACAAGTTGGAACCTCAACCAGACGCAACCGCGTTCCATTGGACATTAACCGGAACGAACACCGGACCGGGCGGTACCGGGAAAAAAGTTCGGATCAGTGGCTACGAACTTTGGAAGATCGACAACGACGGACTGATCGGCGAATCGAAGGGCCATTTCGACAGCGCGGAGTACGAACGCCAGCTCAAGCACGGTGTAGATGGCTAGTTCATCGATGAGCAAACGCGACAAGTGGGTTCGGATGTCGGCATTTGAACACGTCACCGCGCTATAGTCGTTCGTCTATGCCTTAGCTAACCAGAAAGGAATCAAAATGAGGGTAAGTAAGATTACCTGCTTCGCTGTTGGCGCAACGTTGGCCGCCACGGCAGCGCGTGCCGACGAAACCTCCATCGTCAGCAATATCCTCGGACCCGAGGGTCCGTTGTACGTTGACGGCAACCTTTACTACGTTGGCTGGGTCTCCCACACGCTGTCGAAATGGGATGGCAAAACGACCACCGTGTTGAATCATACCCCGGGTTGCGGCCATAACGGGTTGGCGCTCACGAAACAGAAGACATTCCTGCTCGCGTGCACCGAGGAGCATGGCGCCATCCTTGAACTCGATATGACCGGCAAGCAGCTGCGCCGGTGGGATGCCGATAAGAACGGCAAGCCATTCGACGGCGGCATAAATGATATTGTGGTGACCGGCAACGGCGGTGCTTATGCCACGGTCTTTGGCCCGTACGCGGACCTACCAACCTCCGTGGTGGGGAAAATTCTCTATCTGGCGCCTGGCAGCCAAAAATGGGTCGAGGTAGCGGGCGAACTCAATTACGCCAACGGAATAGGCGTCTCTCCAGATCAAAAGACCCTCTACGTTAGTGAAACCGTCGGAAACTGCATATTGAAATTCAAGATCAATGACGACGGCTCGTTGAGCAATAGATCGAATTTTGCTCTGCTAAACCTTCTGACAAGAAACAAGGTCGAATCCTGGTGGATTGGACCTGATAGCATGAAGGTCGACGGCAAGGGTAACATTTATGTTGCCCAATGGTTCGGCGGCAAGATTTTGAAGATATCGCCTGAGGGCAAGCTTCTACACGTATTTGAGATCGCCGCGGGTGATGGCACAACAAACGTCGCATTCGGCGAAGGCGAGAAAGAATTGTACGTGACTGTGGTAAAGGATCCAAAGGACTCGCAGGCAAAGGGTAGTATCGTAAAGATCGCAAATGTGAAGTAA
>QHNU01000008.1 GCA_003218525.1 Verrucomicrobiota bacterium | reverse complement strand
GGAACTGTGCCTGGCGTGGGACCTGGTGGCGGTTCACCCGGTGGCCGCTGGGTTGGGGGCGGAGCCTGTTGCTGGCCAGAGAGCTCTGCCCGCTCCTTTAACCATGCTTGATAATCTGCCGGCGAATCCACAACCAAGGTTCCTTTCATTCCGTAGTGACCCAGGCCGCAAAGTTGTCCGCAGATCACCTCATAGGTGCCGGTTTTGATCGGCTTGAACCACATCGGAATGATCGAGCCGGGAATGGCATCCTGAGCGATGCGCATATTTACCAGCGCGAAATTATGAATCACATCTTTCGATGAAAGTTCGATGATAACCGGTCGGTCCACCGGCACATGTAACTCGCCTAAAACAACGATATCGTCCTTCGCGGCCGGATCATTTGGATCCAGCCCGAGCGGATTTGAATTTGTCACCAGGTTCACATCGCGTCGGCCGAAAGTGCCGTCAGGACCGGGTAAATGAAAATTCCAGTTAAACTGCTGGCCAATGGCGTGGACCAGAATTGCATCGGTCGTGTCGGGAAACTGATTGACCCGCTTTGCCCACAGCGGGACGGCGAATCCCACCAGCAACACCGCTTCGATCAGCACGACGGCAAACTCCAGGTGCGTCGAGATCCCGCTTGTCACCCCTTCGTGATCAGCGACTGGATTACGGCCCCGCCGAAAACGAATCAGGACGTAAATAAAAAACGCCGACCACCCAACAAGAAGAGCGGCCATGAACCAATGGCAAAACTCCAGAATGTGATCGATTTGGTAGCCGTGTTCCGATGCGTTTGGCGGCTGGCCGAGAAATTCATTGATCAGGGCCAGGCTATGCATACTTCGACAAATCTTCTTCCGCTAGCTCTTCATGCGGCTCGATCGGCATGCGAGCATGACGCCATAAGTGAAAAGTGAACGCGCCCACCCCGCCTAGCACGGACATGACAATAAACATCAAGACCCAGATCGCGATGGCCATATGCTGAACGTTTGGCGGCGTTCCGCCGGTCACGCCGCGGTAATCACCGAAACAGGTTGAGCAGGCCAGCCCCTTCGAAAATGACGCGAACAAAAATCCAGGCGCGAGAAACAAGATCCTTTTCATGTGATGATACGAAGCCGCTTCATTTTCCGATAGAACCAGACGCCGTAGATCACGAGGGCGACAGCGACTGCAAATGAGGCGATGGCGCCGCTACGATAGACCGGTTCGCCTACGGTCAGGTCCACCCAAATACACCAGAAACCCGTCCCGAGCGCGAGCAGCGTCGAGAAAACGATAAAAACGATATGGAAGCCCTTAAGCGACATCAGCGTACGATCGGATTATACCACGCGAGATAGGTCAGCCAAAAAAGACCAAGAACAAAGAACCCGGTGAAGATCAGGATCCGGTAGATCAAGCGTTTCTCGGCCGAAAGATGCATGAAGATGGCAGCGACGAGACCGGCTTTGAAGGTGGCGACAAGCAGCGCGACGGCGATGTTCGCCTTCATCGTGCCGAAATTCACGTAAGACAGCGCAACCGTAATGGCGGTGAATGTGAGCAGGGTCACGCCCACCATGACGTATTTGCGGACGTGGGCGGCGACGTGTTCGGCGGTGTGATCGTCGTGCGGGAGCGTCTCGGCCGCGGGTGATTCGGGTGCTTCGCTCATCGACTAGAGCAAATAAAAAAGCGGAAACACAAAAATCCAAATCAGATCGACAAAGTGCCAGAAAAGGCCGGCCACCTCGACCCGGTTGGCCAGGTGCTCAGGATTTTGCTTGTACATATTGGCGCCGATCGGTAACCAAAAATAAATGAAAACGAGAACGCCCCCGAGCACGTGCAGTCCGTGTAAACCAGTAATGGTGAAGTAGCTCGCAAAGTAGGCGCTGTGCCGCGGAAGGAACATATTGGCGTACTTGAGATCGGCCTTCTCGACTGTCGCGATTTTGTTGGTCGGCGGAACATAGAAGAAATGGGGGCGGTCATTTACCGGATTGCTTGGATCGGCATTCACCGGATCGAGCGCGATCTCATATTCTTTAACATTTGGATCGTTGAGCGCTTCCTTGTTGTGAAGATGGCCGGTAATTTCCTTCCGCGGCGGAAGGCCTTTTTCTAGTAAGTGTTTGTTTCCGAGATAAGGCTCATATTTCTCCAGCGCATCCTCTTTAATAAAGGCGCCGAAGTGATCGAACTTCTGCGGCCATTCATAGGCCAGTTTCACGACCAGGAAGATCACGCCGCACAGAATGGTGATCCCCATATAGATTTTGTATTTAGCAAACTGCCGCATTTTCAGGGCGGCCCACGCCAGAACGACCGTGACGGACGACGCAATCAAGATCGCTGTGTTCATCGTGCCCACTGGAACGTTGAGCAATCCATGCGGCCAATCGCCTAGAGAGGCATCCAGTCGCAGGAATACGTAAGCGGAGAATAATCCCCCGAAAAGCATCACTTCCGATGCCAGGAACAACCAGATCCCGACTTTGGCATTCCAAAGACCGGTGTCACGCCGGGCTACGACTGTGTACGGAATTTCCATTTGCAAAGCTTCAAGCACGAAGAGCCGGCTCGGGCGTCGGACGAGATATCCTTCGTTCGCTCGCGTCGATCGGCTC